>CAXBOF010000433.1:0-2829 GCA_963977205.1 uncultured Phycisphaera sp.
GTTGAGAACCAGGCCTTCACCGACGAGCAGGACCGCTTCTCGCTCGGTCAGATCCGCAGGCTCATCGCCAACCCGCGCGCCCGCGTGGGTATCGCTGAGATCGATGGCGTCGTCGCCGGCTGGTGCGTCGGGCTGATCCGCTCGCACCTCCGCTGGCGCTCGGGCCGGGTGTATTCGGTCGCGGTCTCCCCGGACATGGCAGGCAAGGGCATCGGGCGGGCGCTGCTCAACTGGTCACTGGAGACGCTCGAGGCCGAGGACGTTCGGCGGGTGTATCTCGAGGTCCGCAAGTCCAACCAGTCGGCGATCAATCTGTACGCCTCGGCCGGCTTTACGAAGATCACCGACCTGCCCGCGTACTACGGCCCCAACGCCGACGGCATCCGCATGCGCCGTATCGCGCCCCAGCCTGCAAACTGATCCGCACACTGATCCGGGATCACTCCTCTTCTTCGAGCAGCGACATCGCGTCGCGCGTCGCCTTGGCAACCTCGGCCGGCGGCAGGATCGCCCAGATGTAGGAGTCGGAGAAATTCGAGCCGAACCCGCCGGCGGCCTCCATCTCCTCGGAACCCGGGAGCTGGGTCACCACGATGCCCGCGAACTTGCCCTCGGCATTGACGACGGCTGTGCCGACCTCGATCGACTGCTCGCCCACGTAGAGCAGCTCGCGCGGCTTGGTCAGCTCTGCCGTCACGCGGGCCTCTTTGATGACCGGGGCCCGATCGAAGAACTCGCCCAATCGCTTTACCTGATACACCATCTGCCCCACGCCCGGGCGGACGGTGTTCTCTTCGATATTGATGAAGGGCAGGGGATCAGCGGGCTCGTCATCGAGCTTGACCCAGCAGAGATCGCGGTCCGAGTCCCGCGCGACGAGCGTCGCGGGCAGGCCCTCGGTGTCGTCGCCGATGAGCACTTTGATGTCTCTTGGCGTCATCTGGAAACCACCCATCATGCTGTACAGACCGCCCATCATGCTGTTGGTCAGGAGGACCTGCCCGTCGGCGCTAATGAGCAGCCCCCCGACTTCCATCTCTTCCTCCTCGGGCTCGCCGCCCCAGGGGCTCTCCATCGACATGACGACCTTCACCCGCACCAGCGCGGGCAGCACGGCTTCCTTGACCGTCTCGTACGTCTCGACGTACTCCTGCTCGGTCATCTGAGACTGCGTGACCCCGGCGATCGGCAACCCGACCATCGCGGCAAGGACGAGTGACTGCAGGTTCTGGCGCATGGACATGGTTGATCTCCATCTCATCGGAGTGCTTGGTGATTGACTGGTGACGATTCGAAATTAGCCGATGCTGTCTTCCTGATCGGACTCTTCCTGTTCCTCTTCGAGCTGGCGGGGCTTCCACGTCGGCTCGACGAATTTGAATGAGGACTCGTACCCGCGCAGCACCTCGAACACGACGCGCTCGGGCTGCTGGGAGTCGATGGTGTCCATAACTTTCTCGAAGTCGCGTGTGCTGTCGATGTCCTCGCCGTTGATCTTTCGGATCAGGCTGCCCATCGTGATACCCGCGACCTCGGCCCAGCTTGCCGACTCGGTCGAGACCACGATGACGCCCTTGACGTCGTCGTCCCACCGGTTGTCGTCGCGATCAAAGAAGGTGACGGCTCGGACCGTGATTCCGAAGTCGCTGTTGTTTACTCGGCGCGCCTCGTCGGGTGTGGTTCGGCTTCGTTCGAGCTCGACGGGGATATCCAGTGTCTCATTTCCACGCAGCACGCGGATCGTCGCGTCGTCACCGATCGAGAGCTCGCGGATGGCGCGGATGAACAGGCCCGCCTGCTCGGCGGCGCGGGGCTTCACGTCCTCCTCGTTGACCGCGATGATCACATCGCCCGCCTTGAGGTCCGACTCGCCCGCAGAGGACTTCGGGTAGACGCGTGTGATGCGGAAGCCGCCGGGCTCGGAGAGACCCATTTTTTCCGCCAGTTCAGGGACCACCGGCTGCGTCGCCACGCCCACCCAAGCCTTGGGCAGCTCGCGCGGCGGGTTGGGTGTGGGCTTCTCCTCGGTATCGAGCATCGTGATGTAGCTCTTGCCGTTGCGGTCGAACTCGACGAGCATGCTCTCGGGGCGCTCGTCGTTCTTGTCTTGCTCGATGAAGGCCTCGTACGCCTCCAGCAGGTCTTTGAGTGATTCGATCGGCTCGTTGTTCACGCTGTGGATGATGTCGCCCCACGAGATCGAGACCTCGGCCATGGAGGCGGGGCTACCCGAACGCACGCCGCCGACGAGCACGCCCTTGTTCGAGTCGAGCCGGCGGGTGCGGGCCATGAAGGGTGTGATCTCGCGCACGCCCAGCCCCCACTCGCGCAGGATCACCTCGTCGCCCGTGTCGGGCAACTGACTGTCGAGGGTGACATCGATCTCGGTTTCTTCGTCGCCTCTGAGGACGGATAACTTCATGACCTGCCCGGGTTTGCCGTGCGCAAAGACGGACATGACCGCGGGGATCTGCTCGGGGTAATTGACCGTGACGGGGTCGCCATCGATGGAGAGGATGACATCGCCCGCCTGGAGCCCAGCTTTGGCGGCCGCGCCGTCAGAGGTGACGGAGTCCACGAAAACGCCGCGCGAGTAGCCGGTGCGTTCGAGGTGCAGAAGGTCGATCTCGATCGTGGTGCGTGGGACTTCGCCATGCACCGCGATCGCCTCGGCAACGCGCCGGGCAAGGTTGGAGGGCGTGGCAAAGCCCGCGCCCGAGCCGCCGCGCGTGTTCACCCCGATGATCTCGCCCCGCATGTTCACCAAAGGGCCGCCCGAGTTGCCCGGGTTGATCAGCGCATCGTGCTGGATCCAGTTTGTCAGCAAGC
>CAXBOF010000434.1:0-2825 GCA_963977205.1 uncultured Phycisphaera sp.
GCCGTTCGCTTATCACGGCAGGCAGTACAATCTGAAGCCAAGAGACAATTGGAAGGCCAGTTACCCGCTCGGCATGACTCGCCTGCTTCGAGCCGGACGCATGGGTGGAACAGCGAAGCGAGTTGGATACAAACGCTACTTCGCTGATTACCCGAAGGTGGAATTGACAAATCTGTGGATCGATACACGCGGCGAGATGGACATCCAGTATGTCGTTCAGACAAGCACCAAGATCGTTGAACGATGTGTACTTGCCACGACCGATCCCGGCGATCTCGTTCTTGATCCGACATGCGGTTCTGGAACAACAGCGGCCGTCGCAGAGCAATGGGGACGCCGTTGGATCACGGTTGACACGTCCCGCGTTTCCCTAGCGTTGGCCCGCGCCCGCATCATGGGTGCCCGCTACCCGTTCTATCTGCTCTCTGACTCGAGGGAGGGCGTCGAGAAGGAGGCTACAGTCACGCGCAGCGACCTGCCAGACGGCTACCAGCTGCGGCATTATGCAGGAAACGTCCGCCACGGCTTCATCTATGAGCGCGTCCCGCACATCACGCTGAAGGCAATCGCGAACAACGCGGAGATCGATGTCATCTGGGAGCGGTATGAGTCGAAGCTCGCGCCGGTGCGCGAAAAGCTGACCAAGGCGATCCCCGCGAAGTGGCTCGCCGAGTACCGCCAGAAGCAGAAGTACACCGCCGAGGTGCCGGCCGACATCCAGGAGTGGGAGATCCCGCGCGAGCGGCCCGAGGACTGGACCGAAGCGTGCCAGCCGCTGCTCGACGAGTTCTGGAAGCTCCGCATCGCAGGGCAGAAGGAGATCGACGCGAGCATCGCCGCGAAGGCCGACTTCGAGTACCTCTACGACAAGCCGTACGAGGACAAGAAGAAGGTCCGCGTGGCCGGCCCGTTCACGGTCGAGAGCCTGAGCCCGCACCGCACGCTGGGCGTGGACGAGGATGACGAGCTGATCGATCCGCTGAAGCAGGCCGAGGGCGAGGATGCCCACGCGGCGGGAGACCCGGACAGCTTCGTGGAGATGGTGCTCGACAACCTGCGGGCCGCGGGCGTGCAGCAGGCCCACAAGGAGGACAAGCTGAGCTTCGGCTCGATCGCGCCGTGGCCCGGTCGGTACATCTGTGCCGAGGGGCGGTATGTCGAGGGGGACGGTGAGGGCGGGACGGAGAAGCGTGCCGGCATCTTCATCGGCCCGGAGTTCGGCACGGTCTCGCGGCAGGATCTGGTCACGGCGGCGCGGGAGGCCGGCGACGCGGACTTCGATGTGCTGATCGCGTGCGCGTTCAGCTACGAGGCCCACGCGAGCGAGTTCAGCAAGCTCGGGCGAATCCCGGTGCTCAAGGCGACCATGAACGCCGACCTGCACATGGGCACGGATCTCAAGAACACGGGCAAAGGCAACCTGTTCGTGATCTTCGGCGAGCCGGACATCGACATCTTGGGCGCCGAGGACGAGCCCGGGAAGATCCAGATCAAGATCAACGGCGTGGATGTGTTCCACCCCTCGAGCGGCGAGGTCCGCAGCGACAACGCCGACGGCATCGCCTGCTGGTTCATCGACACGGACTACAACGAGGAGAGCTTCTTCGTCCGCCACGCGTACTTCCTGGGTCAGAACGACCCGTACAAGGCGCTCAAGACGACGCTCAAGGCCGAGATCAACGAAGAGGCGTGGGCGACGCTGAACAGCGATGTGTCGCGGCCGTTCAAGAAGCCCAAGGGCGGACGGATCGCGGTGAAGGTGATCAATCACCTTGGGGATGAGGTGATGAAGGTGTTCAGGGTGGAGTGATGCATGGCTGATGCTTCCGATGTCATTGGCGAGTTCGCCGCAAGAGTCACTGCCGGGCAGATTAGCTGGGCCGGTGATTTTTCGGCAACGATGTCAGCTATCGAGCACACCCTGACAGTCCGTCTGATCATGGCGCGGCCGCTCGTGACTCTCGGAGAGAACCAGCGCGTTGCAGAGGTTCTCGACGAGGACTCGAATGCTCTCTTTGACTGCTTTCCAGTGCGCGGTAAGGGTCAAGCCGTCGTCGGCGCGGTGTTTCGAGAGGACGCGCCGTTGCCCGATGCGCTTGCGGCGGATGTCATGCGGCCGCTTCATGATGTGCCGCTCATCGAGAGCGGCCAGCCGATTGAAGAGTTCATGGCACGGATGCGAGATACCGAGAGACTGCAGTGGCTCGTTGTCCATGGCGCAGAGATTTGTGGGATTGTCACGCGGAGCGACTTGGCACGGCTGCCGGTCAGACTGCTACTGACCATTCGACTTGTGCGCCTTGAGCAGCTTGCGGGTGAGCGGATTCGATCTCTCTCCGGAAATGACGACTGGGTTCGCCATCTGTCTGAGCAGCGTCGCGCCAACGCATTGTCGCTCGCCGAACAGGATCGTTCCACGGGGGATGATCTTGATCTGATCAACTATATCAACTTCACGGACAAGAAGATGATTCTCGAAGCGCTCGCGACCGAGACTGATGATCGCAAGGATGCAAAGTCGCTTGGCGGTTTGATTGAGATGCGTAATGAGTTGATGCATGGCCGTGAACGTGACATTGATCACGCGAGCGCGAAGAAGATACTCGAACGGACCGCACGAATCGATGCTCTCATCGCCAAGTGGTCTGGTGCCCGAGGGAGCGTCCGTTGAACTTTCGTATCGCCGATACGTTCACGAGTAGTCTTGCTAAGCTCAGCGGCGACGAACAGAAAGCTGCAAAGCAGACCGCGTTCGACCTGCAGCTCGATCCGACGAGCCCCGGGATGAAGCTCCACAGGCTCGACAAGGCCAAGGACAAAGCATT
>CAXBOF010000435.1:0-2818 GCA_963977205.1 uncultured Phycisphaera sp.
GGCCAAGCTTTCGACAGCCAGGCCGCTGGCTCTTGCGACCAATCTCACACCCGATCAGTCGGCGGCGATCGGGAGTCACCCGACGTATCCCGACCTCTTTGCTGAGGCATTCGGAGACCCCGCGATTACCGCCAAGCGCATCGCGTTTGCGATCGCCACCTATGAGCGCACACTTGTTTCCGATCAGTCGCCCTGGGACGACTTCGTCGCGGGCAATACAAACGCAATGACACCGGGTCAGCAACAGGGCTGGAATATTTTCCAGACCGCCCGGTGCGACTCCTGTCACACGCCGCCGTTGTTCTCAGACAACCAATTCCGAGCGATCGGGGTCCGTCCTGTCGAGTGGGATTCGGGACGTATGGAGTTCACGGGGCTCTTTGAGGACCGCGGGAAATTCAAGACGCCGGGCCTGCGGAATGCGGGGCTGAAGAGTCACTTCATGCACGCCGGCACGTTCAGATCGCTCAATCAGTCATTGAGTTTCTACGTCGGCGAGCCGTTCTTTCCTGAGAACATCGATCCGTTCATGGAAGCGGTCTCTCTCAATGCCGGGCAGATCCCGCCGCTGGCAGACTTCATTGCCAATGGCCTGACTGACCCGCGTGTCGCCAATGAGACATTCCCTTTCGATCGCCCGACGCTCCGCTCCGAACTTGCGCCCAATCCGGTGCTGATCGGTTCGGGCGATGACAACGGCTCGGGCTTTGTGCCGGCGATGATCGCAGCCACGCCACCGAACCTCGGCAACGCGGGTTTCAAGCTCGGCACAACGGGTATGGCCGAGGGGACATCGGTGTCGCTGTATGTCTCGTCATCGCCGCCGATGATGGGCAACATCGCGCCTGAGAGCGTTGAAGGTCCGTTCGCCGCGACGACAGGCATAGGGGTTGCTGCATCGGTGACGGCTCACTTGCCCGTTCCGGACAACGCTGCTCTTGACGGCACAACCGTGTACTACCAATGGGTGATCGACGCCACCGGCGCTCGCTCGCCCGTGGCGGCTGCCACACTCTTCTGCGGGACCGGCACGTGCGCCACACCCTGTCTAGCTGACACAAACCACGATGGTCTTGTCTCGCCCGCGGACTTCAGTGCGTGGGTGGCTGCGTTCAATGTCGCAGCACCAGAGTGTGACCAGAACAACGACGGCTCGTGCTCGCCCGCGGACTTCAGCGCGTGGGTGGCGAATTTCAACGCCGGCTGCTGAAAGAGACTGAGAGGATGTCCATGCGTTTTGGGACAGCAATCACCGCAACCGTCTGTGCTCTGCCTTATCTAGCAGACGCCCAGCCCATCACCAAGCTCGGAGCGATCGGCGATTCGCTCACAGACGAGTATGCCGAGCAGGGCTACGGCTCGTACGCGATGAGCTGGACAGAGTTGCTCGTCGATCTCCGCGGCATCGACATGGGGCCGACGGCTTCACAGGCAGGTGTAGGAAATTGGGGCGAGCCCAGGCGCACGATGTATGAGGACAACTGGGCCCGCTACGGGGCCACAACGGATGACGCGATCAACACGGGGCAGCACACCGGCGCGGCTGAGGGCGGGACTCTGCGCAACGTCTCGCACATCGTGATCTTCATCGGTGGCAACGATTTCGGACCGGCGCACGGGCCGTACGCCGACGTGTATGACGGCAACTGGACACAGAACCAGATCGACGCCCACGTCGGGCACAAACTCGCCAACGCCGAGGCGATCATGGACGTCGCGATCGCATCGGGCGCAAAGGTCGTCGTTGCCAATCTGTTTGACTTCGGCGCGATGGTCTCGGTGGAGCGGGCGTATCAGGACCTCGCCAAGCGACAGCTCGCCTCGGCGATGTACGACGAATTCAGCGAGCACGTTGAGCAGATGGCTATGGCCCGCGAGGTCCCGGTGCTCGACATGCTCGCGCTCAACCGCGCGATCTTCGGCACGCACACGGAGGACCACGAGTACCTCGTCATCGCGGGACGCAACATCAAGCTGAATCAGAAGGGGACCGAGGGAACGCCCGACCGCGCGTTTGTCAACGATGGCACCCACCCGCGCACGACCATCCAGGGCGTCTGGTGCAATGCGTTCATCGAGGCATTGAATCTCGCATACGACACCGGCATCCAGCCTCTGACAGAAACCGAGATACTCGCGACCGTCGGTCTGACACCCAGCGGCCCAGATGCGCTCGCATCACAGCTGGGAGAATTGTCCCAGTACGTCATCCTTCCACCGAATGGGCCCGGCTGCTTGGCGGACACGAACAGCGATGGCATGCTGAGCCCGGCCGACTTCAGCGCATGGGTCGCGGCATTCAACACTGGCGCCCCGGTCTGCGATCAGAACGATGACGGCTCATGTACACCCGCCGACTTCAGTGCCTGGGTTGCCAACTACAACGCCGGCTGCCCGTAACTCTATAAGCCGCCCAACCAGAACCCAATCGCGACATTGTTGCGCGTCCGCATTTTCGGTGATTGGGGCCAAGGTCTGCTGCCGACTGGCCGATAACCAAAGGACTCCAGCGCCTGACTCTCTAAAAAGAGGGTGCCAAAGCGAGGGCATATCAGGTACTCTGGAGTTGATCAGGGGATTCGGCGGCTTCTCGTCGATTGGTTGTTCACAATGGAGGGTCGGGCGTATGGCACGCTCCAGTCGTTCTCGGTCAGTCCGCGCCGTCACCGCGTGTGCACTGGTTTCCTGCGCAGGCACCGCGCTCGCTGGCCCAGAGCCCGTTCCCATCCCTGTCTCTCTCAACAAGGTTCAGACCTTCGGCGTCACATCGCTCGGTGAGATCACCGACAGCCTGCCCGGCGGCGGCAACACCAACCGA
>CAXBOF010000436.1:0-2809 GCA_963977205.1 uncultured Phycisphaera sp.
TCACTCTGCAACTGGGCAATCGCTCACGTTCTTGGGCTGAGCGTGACAGCGACGGCCAGCGGCAGGAGCACCAGAACGGGGATGAATACAGAGATGACGGGCGAGACACCCGCGATGGGCGCGGTCGCTCCGACCGTGCCGCCGATGAGCGCAATCATCGCGACGGGGGCCCCGCGCAGGGCCTGCTGGAGCATGTTGCCCGGCACGCGAACGAGGAAGAAAGGCATCACCAGAACGAGCGAGACGAGGTTGGTCAGGGCGATCGAGACGCGTCCAAAGCGTGTCCGCTGGAGGCGATCGTGGACGTGCCCCTCGCCTTCGCCGGTCTGCCGCAAAAGCTGACCCAGCTGTCCCCAGCTCAGGCTCTGGCTGTAGCTGGCGTATTGGCGCACGACGAGAGCGACGGGATCGAGGTCGGTCTCGAAACGGACGGGCTGGTCGATCTGTCCCCCGCCGCGTCCGCCGAGGGGCTCGATGGTGGCCTTCTGGCTCACCCAGGCCGAGCCGTCCCACGAGGCGTGCTCACCAAAGGTCCGGCGGGTGGCCAGCCCTTTTTCGTCGCGCTCGATGAG
This sequence comes from uncultured Phycisphaera sp., assembly GCA_963977205.1. Taxonomy (GTDB): domain Bacteria; phylum Planctomycetota; class Phycisphaerae; order Phycisphaerales; family UBA1924. The sequence goes on from CAXBOF010000436.1 coordinate 573, forward strand.
CTCGAAGTTGTGGAGTGTTTCGGTGTTGGGGTCGAACAGTCTTGCGTACAGGAGGCGGTCGTTGGCGTCTCGGATCATCGAGACGTTTGAGAGGCCCGCGGTGCGCTCGCCCGCCTGGTTGTGCTCGCGCGCCAGCAGCGGCGCAATCTGTGGCAGGACGAGTTCCTGGTTCAGACCCGCGATCAGGGTCAGCCCGAGCGCGACAGCCAGGATCGGGGCCGCCACTCGCCGCAAGCTCTGTCCCGAGGCCAGGACCGCGACCAGCTCGCGATGGCGGACCATCTGCACGCAGGTGAAGCCCATCGCGCCGGTGAGCACGAGCCCCAGCAGCGTGTTGAAAAGCGAGAGCAGCTTTGGCCACCAGAAGTCGGCGATCAGCAGCACGGTCATGACGAACTGGCGGACGACGCCCACCTCGCCGGGTGGAGCCTCCTTCTCGCCAGCCATGCGCCAGAACCAGTCGAGGTTGAGCGCGACATCGATCGTGACCACGAACGCGAACAGGATGACGTACAACCAGAGGATGTTCGTGGCGTACTGTCTTGCGATGTACCGGTCGAGGATCTTCATCGCAGGGCCACCCGCTTGTAGGTCAGGTAGGCGTAGGTCAACAGGCCAAGCACCGCGGCCCACATAAGCACCAGCCCGAACGCGCCCGAATCCTGCGCGAGCTGTTCGGACGTGCTGATCGCAAGAACCGCGCCCAAAGCCGGGAAGAAGGCCCAGAGATACACGGTCAGCGGCAAGGCCTCGCGCAGGCGGATCGCCACAACCGCGCCCACCAGAACCATCACGAAGCAGGCGGCGCTCATGGCTACGCGCATGTGCGCCTTGCTGACGATCTCGCGCTGGAGCAGCCCGTTGCGGCGAAGAGCGTACTTGTGCAGGTCCTGCATCGCCGGCGGAACACCCTCGGTGCCCTGCCCGGTCTGTTCGAGCAGCTCGTGGAAGCCGAGCGCCCTGAGCGAGGCGGTCTGATCGCTCGCAGCCAGGATGCCCGAGATCTGCTGATCGCGTCGTCGGCCGGCGGGGGAATCGTCTGAACTGGTCGTCACCTCGCTCAGCGTGATCTTGGCGACGACGCGCATGGCGGCCTGTTCGTCGAGCTGCTTGGTGTCGATCGTGGCAGCCGTGGCCGTCATGCGAGCGACCTCGCCGTTCTCGCGCGTGCGCTCGACGATGATCTCACTGCCCTGCGCGGGCAGGATCGGGCGGCTCAGCCAGTCGAGCTTGCCAAGGCCCCGGGCGCGGAGCGTCACGGTCTCGCCCTGCATGGTCTCTAGGGTGACGACGCCGGTGTCGCGCAATGAGCGATCGACTTCCTGCAGCATCGCCTGCGAGGCCGCCCGCAGCGCGAGAAGGTCGTGGTTGGTTCTGAGCACCGGCAGCAGACGCGGGTCGTCCTTGAGCTCGCCAAGCTCGTTGAACGAGCGGAATTTCGGATCGTCACGGAATGCGCCCGGGACTGCAAAGTCGTAGACGAGCTGGTCGGTGCTCTCGGCGACAAAGGTATTGCCCCAGCTGTTGTAGTTGCTGGCGACGAGGCGGATGATCGAGCCGGCGCCCCGGTTCTCCTCGCCGTTGCGGTAGATCACGATGAACGCGCGCTCGGCGGTGCCGCCCGCATCGAGACGTTGGTGTTCGTCGAGTCGGCCGAAGACCGGGCGATAGAGGGAGATGACATCCTCAGCGCCCGCGGCGTTGCGCATGGTCGAGGGGTCGATCCGCTGGACCGAGTCGGCGTAGATCAGGTTGCCGTTGAACTCGACGGTTTCGCCCGCGCTCAGACGCCCCACCATGAGACGCGCGACGTCTTCGGTGATCATCCGCTCCATCGTGCGCAGAAACCTTGGGATGACCTGGTCGGACAGGAGCCCGACCATGAGCGCCAGGACCAGCCCGCTGGCGGCCGCGGGCACGAGCAGCTTGGCGTGGCTGACCCCGCCCGCGTGCGAGGCGGCCAGTTCGTTGTCCTGCGCCATGCGGTGGAAGACGAGCGTGGCCGCGAAGCCCGCGCCAAACGGCAGGGCGTAGGAGAGCATTGGCACGGTCGCCAGGATCATGAACCGGATCGCGTCGAGCGCCGAGAGCTCGCCGTCGGCCAGGGGCTTGATCGTGATGGCAAACGAGATCACGCCCACCAGGACCACGGTCGTCAGGAGCAAGAGCTTCCACAGCTCAAAGGTGGTGTGCTTCCAGATGGTCCAAGGCAGCCTCGACATCGCCCGTAGCGTACG
>CAXBOF010000437.1:0-2806 GCA_963977205.1 uncultured Phycisphaera sp.
GGCGAGCTCTTGTACTAAATCTTCTGTAGATTTCTCGTGTTCGTTCCGTTGAGTCGCTGAGTGCTTCGAGTTGGAACGTAACAACTTTGAAAGCATGTGTCACTCGTCACCCACATCCAGCACTGCCATGAACGCCTCCTGCGGGATGCTGACGGCACCGATGTTCTTCATCCGCTCCTTGCCCTTCTTCTGCTTCTCGAGGAGCTTGCGCTTTCGGCTGACGTCGCCGCCGTAGCACTTGGCGGTGACGTTCTTGCGGAAGCCCTTGATGGTTTCGCGGGCGATGATCTTGCCGCCGATGGCGCACTGGAGCGGGATCTCGAACTGGTGTCGTGGGATCTGCTTCTTGAGGCGGGCCAGGAGGTTGCGGCCGCGCTGCTCGGCTTTGTCCTTGTGGACGATGACGGAGAGCGCCTCGACGGGGTCGCCGTTGATGAGGACATCGACCTTGGCGAGTCGGTCTTCCTGGTAGCGGACGATTTCGTAGTCCATCGTGCCGTAGCCAGCGGTGAGGCCTTTGAGTTTGTCGTAGAAGTCGTAGATGAGTTCGGCGAGGGGGATCTCGAAGGTGAGCATGTCGCGCGCGTCGGAGACGAACATCTGGTTGGTAAAGACGCCGCGCCGGTCGAGTGCGAGCTTCATGACGTCGCCGATGTACTGCTTGGGGACCATGACCTCGACCTTGGCGATGGGCTCCTTGATGGAGATGACGGCTCCCATGTCGGGCAGGTCGGCGGGGTTGTGGACCTCGACCTCTTCGGTGAGGCCTTCTTTGCCGCGGATGTCGACTTTGTAGGAGACGGTCGGCGCGGTCTGGACGATCTCGACATCGCCCTCGCGTTCGAGGCGTTCCTGAATGATGTCCATGTGCAAGAGGCCCAGGAAGCCGCAGCGGTAACCGAAGCCGAGGGCCTCTGAGTGGACGGTCTGGAAGGTGAAGCTCGCGTCGTTGAGCGAGAGCTTCTCCATCGCTTCGCGGAGCGCTTCGAAGTCGTTGCCTTTTTTGTCCGAGTTGGTGGCGGGGTAGAAGTCGCAGAAGACCATCTGCGACGGCGGCGCGTAGCCGTCGAGGGCGACCTCGGCGGGGTCGTGGTCGATAGTGATGGTATCGCCCACGCGGACATCGCCGAGGGTTTTGATGGCGGCCACGAGGTAGCATGTCTCGCCCGGGCCGACGTCTTTGACCTTGACGGGCTTGGGTGTGTACTTGCCCAGCTCTGTGACGTTGAACGTGCGCCCCAGGCCCATCATGCGGATCTTGTCGCCGACCTTGAGGCGCCCGTCGAAGACTCGGCAGTAGACGATGACGCCGCGGTAATCGTCGTAGACGGCGTCGAAGATCAGGGCGCGGGTCTTGGTGGTCTTGGGCGGCCGCGGCGCGGGGAAGCGCTCGCAGATCGCGTCGAGCAGTTCGGGGATGCCCTGGCCTGTTTTAGCGGAGCAGAGGATGCAGTCCTCGGCCTTGAAGCCCAGCACCTGCTCGACTTCCATGGCGATCTCATCCGAGCGTGCGCCGGGCAGGTCGATCTTGTTGAGAACAGGGACGATCTCGAGATCCTGCTCGATGGCGAGGTACGCGTTGACGACGGTCTGGGCCTGCACGCCCTGGGCGGCATCGACGACGAGCAGCGCGCCTTCACAGGCCTTGAGCGCCCGGCTGACCTCGTAGCCGAAGTCCACGTGCCCGGGCGTGTCGATGAAGTTGAGCATGTACTGCTCGCCGTTGTGCACATGCATGACAGTGACAGCGGAAGCCTTGATCGTGATGCCACGCTCGCGCTCGAGATCCATCGAGTCGAGGAGCTGCGCCTTGGCCTCGCGATCGCTGACAGCCTTGGTGGCCTGAAGGAGGCGGTCGGCCAGCGTGGACTTGCCGTGGTCGATGTGGGCGATGATGGAGAAGTTTCGGATGTGCAACGCTGAATCCCGGGTGGTAGTCTGGTAAACCTTGAGGGCGACGCTTCGGCCCGTCCCTTGGTCCAATGGTATGCGCCAGCGGAGGTTGTCTGATGCCCAGAATCCGGCCCGGTCATGTGAACGCCGTCAGAGGGGTGACGCTCTGGGTTATCCGGGCGATCGCGGCTTTTTTCGTGCTCTACGGCGTGTATCTGATCTTGGCCCGATTCGTTTTCGCCTTCTTTGGCAGCGGCGGCCTGATGGTGCACATGCGAATCGGTGAGGACCACGGCATCGTCCGGGGCGTACCGATGCTTTTGGTCGGGATCGTGCTGGTCCTGACGAGCAAGAAGCTCGTGCGATGGATCATCGCGGTGCCCGAGGAAGGCTGCCCGAGGTGCCGGTATGCAGGCACCCCCAGCGGCGGACGATGCCCGGAGTGCGGGCTGGAAGGGCTTGATCCGATCGCAGGCGAAGCGCCGACTCGGTCCACAGACTGAGCCGATTCGGTCGTTTGTATTGCCCGAGCGTTCGCGCCGAGCTATGACCCTTTGTGACCCCGTCCCGATCGGCTCTACGTTTGACTCAGCAGGCTGCGGGCTCGTTTTTGCCCAGCTCGATGCCCGCATCGATCCGCCGGAACTACAGCCGGGAGCTGCCGGGGACGGCCTTCCTGTCCGTAGCGCGGGCGGCCTTTGATGGCTCGGTCCTCGGGATCGTCGTTCGGATCTCCTACGACGGCGTCGTCAATGATCAGGCGCTGAACTTTGCCGTCGCGGTCCTGGCCTCGATGCCGGCCCTGGCGAACATCCTTAACTTTATCTGGGCCAAGGCGGCCCACGGGCACAACAAGATCCGCTTCTCGGTGGGCGTGCAGATCGCGATGCTGACGCTCCTGCTCGGGATCGCC
>CAXBOF010000438.1:0-2805 GCA_963977205.1 uncultured Phycisphaera sp.
GCGCCACGCGCACGCCGGGCGACGCGTACACGCCGTCGATCGCGAGTCCCGCAAAGCTCGGAGCCAACGACGGGAACGTACCCCCCAGTTGCAATGCGGGCTTGGCGCGCACGAGCCCGCTGCGATCCGCGAACGCGCGCCCGCGCACCGACGTCGGCGTGCTGTTGAAATCCCCCACAACCACCACCGGCAAACCAGTCACTTCCCCGATCTCGCGCACGATGTCGGCCGCTTCCCCAAGCTGCATCAGAAAGAACGGCGCGGCCACCGTGCCGATGCCCACCGCCAGGGCCGACGCGGGCTCCTGGCGTGCATGAGCACAACCGCGACATCACCCATCGGCGCGCGCACGATCTCGAGCAGATACAAATGATCCCACAACCGATGGCGGATCTCGGCAAGCTCACGATCGTGCTCACGCATCGGGTGTCGGCTGACCAGAATCGGGCAACCATACCAGGGCCCCTTGGGACGCCAGACCGAGGCGTACCCGTCGAGCATCTCGTGGCCGAGATACCGCTCTACGAATTCCATCGGCGACTCGAGCACCGCCACGATGTCCGCGCCAGCTGACATCAAGAGCGTGTTCTTCGCATCCGCCTGGCCCGAGCTCGTCTTGGCGTTGTAGATCACGATCCGGATCGACTCGGCACCCGCCTGAGCCGGTGCCAGCCTCGGTTCCGACAACGGCAAGACAAAGACCACCCCTCCCGCGATCAGCACCGCGCCGGCTGCGACCCATAGCCTGAGCACCGTGAGCACAGCGCCGAGCAGCACGACCACAACAAGCGACTGCGACGCTAGAGAGGCGCACACATCCAGCGCCCAGAACCAGCGCCCAAGTTCGCCAGCGGCCGCCCGCCCGGCGAACACGATCGGCAACCAGACCACGCACGCCCAGAGCAGCACGCACACGGCCGCTGCCCACGCAACAGCAGTCACGGAGCGTCTGCGAGCCGGTTTGTCCGCAATTTGGCGCACGGCCAGAGGATATGGCACGCACCATCGGGCGTGCACCATCTCCTACGATTCCACATGAAACGCAAAGCCATCGTTGCCGTGCTCACCGCGATCCTGCCAGCCGCCGCACTGGCGCAGCTCTCCACGCCCGACGCCTCTCGGCGAGGCCCGACCATCACGATCGATGGCGCCAACATCATCGAGCCCCGCACGATGGCCGTCGCCGGCTTCAAACGCGAAGAAACGTCCATCCTCCCTGAGATCAAGACCGTTCGCGTCGGCGAAACGGGGTTCGACCTCGTCTGCACCTACCGCAACACAAAGACCTCGCCCCAGCCGCTGGCGCGTCTGACCATCGGCGCCCTCGCTCTCGGCCCCGAGGTGCAGTACCTCAACGTCCACCGCGGCTCGACCATCATCGACACCACGCACAAGAGCTACATCTCGCAGGCCTGGCGCTACCCGTCGGAGGCCTTCAGCCCCGTCTCCGTCCTCATGAACAAAGAAGTCGCTGTGGGCGTCAGCCTGCTCTACCCCGTCACCGAGTACAAGCACGACGTGCTCGTCGGCGTCAGTAGGGCCGGCGGCGTGTTCCATGGCCCGGCCGGCGCCGAGGGCTGGACCGTCTCGTTCGACCTTTCTCAGCCCCCGTACAACAATCCAAACACCGCGCTCCCATACCCCGCCTCACTCAAGCCCGGCGAGGAGCGCACCTACACCGTCGCTGTGCGCACCTTGAAACGCACCAAACTCCCGCGATCCGTCACCGATCAGCAGGACTGGCTCGAAACACTCCTGCCCTATCGTGAGCACTTTCAAAAGCAGTTCGGCCCCGTCAGCTACACACGCACCCCCGACGCGGTCCTCGCCTGCGAGGTCGCCAATGTCAGCGCCATCCGCAGCGACAACCCCCGCGGCTTCCTCGGCGACAAATCCACACGCCCCGATCTCAACGGCTTCGGCTCATTCATCAACTACATCCGTGCCAAAGAGGGCTTTCGGCGCGTCATGCTCTGGGCGCCCAGCGGCCTGTATGACAAGCACCGCGAGCACAACTACCCCACGCAGTTCACCGCCGGCTGGGACGAGGTCCCGCTCCTGCGCACCACCTCACAGCACCTGAACACGCTCCCACGCACCGGCACGCAGCTGGGCCTCTGGTGGGGACGCTTCACCCAGCACGCCGACACATGGAATCCCGAAACGCTCGAGCCGCTCGACATCGAGAACCGCGAGCACCTGCGAAGCATCACCAAGCAGCTCGCGCTGGCGCACAAAGCCGGCAGCACGCTCATCGGTCTCGACGGGCTCAACCACTGGCTCGTGCCCGTGTGGGATCAGATCCGCCTCATCCGCGCGATGCGCCGCATCTATCCCTCCATCACATTTGTCGCCGAACCCATGTGCGCCGATTTCATCCAGGTCGATGCGCCGGGCTTCATGATCGCATACCAAGCCAGGAAGGATGCACGGAGCGATCGGGACTTCCACAAGCTCAAGACGCCGCACTACCTCGCCGACTTCCTGATTCCCGGCCACGAGACATGGGGCTACTTCCGCTACTCCGAGATCCAGCGTGTCCGCCCGGGCAACATCAGCGCCGCCCGCGTGCAATCGGACGCCGATGCGCTGGCCAAGCTGGGGTACGTGCCCGTGATCGTTTCAACCGTGCCCCTCAGTGACCCCGACCGCGCCATGGCTGCAAAGACGTGGCAGACCACGGTGCCAAAGCACCTTCAGCAGAAGCCTGATCAGAATTCAGAACAGAGCGTCTTCAGAGAGAGCCGCTGAGCCACGCCCACTGACGGGCCAGCCCGTCTTCGACGCTCGTGCGAGCCACATACC
>CAXBOF010000439.1:0-2803 GCA_963977205.1 uncultured Phycisphaera sp.
CAATGAGCCATGCTTCCAGTGATGCCCAGAACCCGGCCCATCTTGACAGCCCTTGTTCTGCTGGCGGCTTTGCTTGTGCCCCTTTGCGGGTGCGACAACGCGGAGGCTCGGCTGGACATCATCTCTTCGGGCGTGGCCAAGAACGGCCGGGCCGCGACGTTTGGGAATCTCAAGAGTGAGTTCGACAAGGGCAACATCACCTTCGAGAGCGCGATGATCCGAGCTGAGGAGATGCTCCAGGCGGATGATGCGGACGCGGTCGCCTTCGCGGGCGCGGTGCTCGATCTGTCGGAGGCCATCGAGGACAAGTTCCCCACCGGCGGCGAGTTCGAGCTTTTCTGGCGGCGGCTGGGCGATGGCGTACGAGGGCAACGCGCGGGGCGGGATCGCGCTGCTCAATAGTCGCACGCCCCAGCCGGATGAATACAAAGAAGCGATCCAGACGATTGCGGAGATCCAGAGGCGTCAGCAGATGGCGCGTGATCGCGCAGAAGAAAACGAAGAGGGCGGGTGAGCACGCCTACTTCCGGTTGGTGACGCCCAGTTCTTCTTCGCTGATCGTGGCCTCGTCGATGTCGCCGGCGTTTGCGGTGTTTGGCGCGTTCTTGGCTTCGATCTCTTGGGCGAGGCGCTTCTCGCCGTTGTAAGACGGTCGATGAGCTCGACGCCCTGCATGACGGAGTGGTCGGTGTTGGCGACCTCGTACTTCCACATGCCAAAGCGTCCGCGGCTGAAGATCCCCCGCTCTTCGAGCCAGGGAATGAGCGTTGCGAGCAGTTCGTCGCGCTCGACGCTGGGCGTCGGATAGCTGTAGTTCACTTTCATAACCCACGTCGAGACGATGTCATCTCGCTCGCCGGGCTGGAGAAGTCCCGAGGATTCGAGGCCCGCGATCGTGCGCTCGAGGATGGTCGCCTCGTCCTCGGGCTTGTCTTCGCTGAAGCTCGTTTCGCAGAGAAGCGAGTAGTAGCGCTCCGGGTCGGGCGTCATGCGTGGGGAGTAATTGCTGAGGTAGGTGACGCGGTAGAAGGGGCTGTCGGACTCGGGGAAGTACATCCAGCATTTGGTGGATGGGCACGGGCGTTTGATGCCGACACCGATCGCGTCGTAGGGTTCGGCCCTGAGCTGGCCCTGATGATCGAACGTCGCGGTGCGGGCGGCGGTGTCGATCGAGACGAGCTTGGTGTGCAGCTGGAGCTGATCGCTCAAGAGGGGCGTGAAGCGGTCATAGAAATCGCCCGTGCCGCCGAGCGGGTACTTGAATGTGTTGTTTGGTCCCCAGCCGAAGTCGTCGAGGCCCTCGTCCATGTTGCGTTTTGCGCGCTTCCAGTCGAGGACCGCGACGCGTTCGCCGATCCAGGTCTTGTTCATCTTCTCGGGGGCGCAGGCCCAGACCTTGAAGTTGTACGGCCTCATGAACTGCTGGGCGATGCCCGAGCCGAAGACGTTGTCGATGAACTCGCCGAAGTTGCTGGCGCCGGCGGCCCCTGCCGAGTTGGTCTGCGCCTCGATCAGGCCGTCGATGCAGGCCTTGGCGTCGGCCTCGGGGAGGTATCGGAGGTTGTTCTGGAATGGGTACGGCACCCAGGTGCCGGCGATGCGGACCCAGCTCTCGCGCTCGTTGGTGGTGTACTGGCCCTGCATGAGCTCTTCGAAGATGCGGTCGTACTCTTCGTAGTGACTAAAGAGGACGTGCCCGCCGACGTCCCAGGTGAAGCCGTTCTCGTCGGTGTAGCTGCGTGCCAGGCCGCCGACGTTGTCGGAGGCCTCGATGAGGGCGAAGTCGGTGAGCCCGATTTGGCGGAGGCGGTAGGCGGCCCCGAGGCCCGTGGGGCCGGCGCCGACGATGAGGATGCGTCCCGGGTCTTGTGTCTCGTGCGTACTCATCTCACTCCTGGCGATGCGGATCGGTATCTGGGTGCGGTGGATCGTAGAGCACCCGCTTTGGGTGAATACCAGATATGAGGCCGATAGGCGTGTCCGGATACACGATTCGCACCCGATCCGGGCAACTCCCCTGAATAGGCTGGATTTCTTAGCGCATTCTACCTATTTTATCGGGAGTAGGTGAAGACGCCTGAACATGGTGTATATCGGATGGTGATTTTGCCGACTTCCGATAGACTGAGGTATTTCCATCACCCGTGTATGGGGATGGACGCAAGCGAGTGGGTTGAGTGCGACGCCCGGAGGCCACGAATATGGATTCCGAACGAAACAGCGCTCTCGATGCCGTGATGTCCGCGGTGGCGACCTCGACCGAGTCGGTCGTGGGTTTGCCTGCTGTGGCCACGCTCGAGTGGTGCGATCGGGCGGCCTGGTGTTTGGCTGGCCTTTGTGAGCCGGCGCTGGCCACGCTGACGGTCGGCACGCTCTCGCCTACCGGTGATCTGACGACACAGGAAGTCTCCGGCGTTGCAGCCCGAACCGGGGTGGCAAGAGCCAGGGCGATCCGTCGCAGTGAGGTCGAGACGCGTGGCGAGGATCCGCGCATCGCGACGCTCCGCGTGCGGGCGGCCCGCTTTCGCAGGGTCGGTGTGCGGGTGCCCACGACCTCACGCCACATCCCCACGGTTGGTCGGCTGACCGAACTGCCCGGCGGCGAGAACGTCACGCGTGGCGATATCCCGCGCCTCTGGAACGGTCTTGAGTCCTCGGATGTGCTTGTCGGCATCCTGGGTCTTGGTGATCCCGAGGCCGGCCGCGTGCTGATCGCGCAGGTCGCGCCGATCGGGCAGGGCATCCGGCTGACGAGCCACCACAACTCGGCGATGGCTTCGATTTTGCCCGTGCTTGCTCGGCG
>CAXBOF010000440.1:0-2785 GCA_963977205.1 uncultured Phycisphaera sp.
CGCGTGGCATGCCGAAGACGACGCAGGAGTCCTTGTCCTGGGCGACCGTATACGCCCCGGCGTCTCGCATGGTCTTCAGACCCTGAGCCCCGTCGTTGCCCATGCCGGTCATGATGATGCCCATCGCGTTGCGGCCGGCGTGCTCGGCGGTCGAGTCGAAGAGAACCTCAACCGAGGGCCTGTGCCGGCAGACGCGCGGACCATCGCTGACGCGAACGATGTACCGGGCGCCATCGCGGGCCAGCCGCGTGTGCTTGTTGCCCGGCGCGAGCAGTGCAAGACCCGTCACAACCGAGTCGCCGTCCTTGGCTTCGCGGACTTCGATCTCGCACCTTTCATTGAGACTCGCGGCAAACGACGCAGTGAAGCCTTCGGGCATGTGCTGCGTCATGACGATGCCGGGAGCCTGCTTTGGCAGCACACTCAGCACATGACGCAGGGCCTCCGTGCCGCCCGTGGATGTCCCGATGGCGACGACTTTGTGAGTGGTCTCAAGCGACGAGAGACTGGGCGGCGCGATCAGTTTCTCGCCGCTCGTGGTGTTGAGATCCGGACGTTTCTCGGGCACCGGGTGCCTGGCGGCGTCCTTGATCATCCGCCCGAGCTCGGCGGCCATATCACCGATCGAGTACGCCACCGCGGGTTTGGCGACCACGCCCATCGCGCCGGATTCCAAGCACGCAAGCGCGGTGTCGCAACCTCTTTGCGTCAGGGAGCTAACAACAATCGTACGCACCGGATGAAACTTCATGAGCTTGCGCAGGAATGTCAGGCCATCCATACGTGGCATCTCGATGTCGAGCGTGATGACATCGGGCTTGTGAGCCATGATCATGTCACGCGCAACATACGGATCCGGTGCGACACCAACGACCACGATGCCCGGGATCTCACCCAGATTGTTCTTGAGCGCCTGGCGGACGACCGAAGAGTCGTCAACGATCAGCACACGCACTGGATCTGCCATGACCTTTGATCCTTTCCTGCAGCGTCAGCTCGATTCGTCTGAATGAATCAGGCCGCTTTGGCACCGGTGCCCTCGGCGGGCTGCCAGTAGATCTCGAGGCGTTCGCCCTCTGCATCAAGGATGCAGTGCTGGCCCGACCCGCCCGACGGGAAGTCGGCGTTCTTGATGACCTCGGGCAACCCGAGCGAGAGTTTGCAGTGATCGCCGCCGAGCGCCGAAACAACCGACCCGCCAACGATGTTGGTCAGCTCGCGGAGAGCATCCAGCCCTTCCTTGTTGATCGAGACATCTTCCACATCAACGCCGAGAAGGCTCGAAGCGAGACCGAGCATGAAGCCCGCGCTGCCCGCGAGATAGACCGATCCGCTGATCGGCCCCGTGTAGTTGATCTTGGTGTACCACTCGCACGGGTCGAGCTCGTCGAGAAACTCTGTGTCGGCAGGCTCGGCCGAGACAAACGCTGTCCGCTCCAGTGCCTGAATCGCCATCTCGCCGAGTTTGTCCTGATTCATATCACTCACAGCTTCACCCCCAGGTTATTGACGATGATCTTGCGGAGATCTTCCGGCTCGAAGGGCTTGTGCAGCACCTCGACCACGCCGAGCTCACGCATTCGGTTCAGCCTGTCTTCGTTGCTTTCGGTGCTGACGACCACCACCGCGACATCTTCAAGCTCGGGCAGCTTGCGGAGTTCTTGCGCGAACTCCTCGCCGTTCATCACGGGCATATTCAGATCGAGGAGCACCATGTCCACCCAGATCGTGGACATCAGCTCCAGGGCCTCTTGCCCGTTTCCGGCCTCGAAGATGCGGTCTTCCTCGAGACCCGCGAGCTTCACGACCTTCTTGATCGCCGCCCTGAGAATGGGCGAATCGTCAACGATTAACAGATTGCAGCTCATGCCGCGCTCCTTTCATTCTGCCCGGCGTTCATGCCGAGGGTCTCCTCGATCGAACGGACCGCGGCCCACATCGAAGCGATCTCTCGTTCTGCTTTCCGGCGAGAGAGTGACAACGACGACTTGACGTGGGGTGCTAACTCGTATTGCAGGCCGTCCTGGCCGATCCCCAGACCCGACCAGAGCGAGACGATGTCGGCAGCGTGGATCACATCAATCAGCATGTCGTGGTTCTCACCGGTGGCCGGCGGCTCATGGTGAGAACGAACCGCACTGACAATCCGATCCGGCAGTTGCCAGTGCTTGCACAGAGCCGCCCCCACCTCGCCGTGATCGGTGCCGAATGCCAGACGCTCGGCATCAACATATGTCGTTTGCCTCGTCAAGTGATTTGCGACCGATTCGCCGTAGCTTTCGCCGTACTTCTGATCGAGTACCAGCTTACCGACGTCGCGCAGCAAAGACGCAATGAAACAGAGGTCGCGATCATCAGGGCAATGTTCTTTCGCCAGATTCTCGGCCGCAACCGCGCCGCCGATCGCGCTGCGCCACATCGCCTCACGCGACATCTCGAATGCCTTGCAGGGCTTCGATACCACGCGGCCCACCTGCTGCTGCAAGACAATCTTGAGGAGCATGTCATTGCCGAGGCGGATGATGCTCTCGCGGAGATTGAACTCGCGACCAGGCGAGCCATAAGCCGCGGAGTTGGCATACTTCAGTACACTGAGACTCAGCGACTCATCGATACGGACGATATCACTGACCTCGTTGAGGTCTACGTCGCGGTCGCCCAGCATGGCAACGAGTCTCGACGAGGTGCTTGGCAGCGTCGGCAGTGACTCAAGATTCGTGATGAACTCAGTTAGATCGGCCATAAAGGGGCCCCCTTCCCGCGGTTGCGGACCGTGACCGCGCCG
>CAXBOF010000441.1:0-2774 GCA_963977205.1 uncultured Phycisphaera sp.
GCGTACAAGTTGATTGATCGTTGGCATGCGAGTCCGATCCCGTTGGGCCAATTGGCCCGCCCCTTGCCCGGGGCACAAAGTGCGTCAAAGCAATCCAATGCCCACCGCGGACAGGCCACCCCGTGCCCGCCTGAGCCCGGGAGTGTATCCCGCTGACGGCCGTCTTCAAGGCCCGGGCACGATGGAAACCGCCCCAGATTGCCCACGATCGGGTCGAATCCGGGCATTCTTGGCTCAAGGCCCCGGCAAAGGGGTCGGTGGCCCATTACCGCTTGGCGGTCTTCTTGATCTCCCTGCTCTCGATCCAGACCTTCTCGTTGGTCTCGATGTCGATCAGTTCGAGGGTCACCTGGTAGAAATTGACCACCTGGCGCTGATCCACGGAGCGTTCTTTCACGTCCTTGATCCGGCCCAGCATCATGTAGTCGGCCCCCTTCTCCATGGCCGCGTTCTTGATCGTGGCTGGGTCGCGGAACTCGAGGTCCTCGATCCGCTCCTGGCGGAGCTCGGCCCGGAGATCACGCTCGGCGATGAACCGTACCTTGCCCGAATTGAGCAGTTCCTCCTGGATCACGTCGGTGAAGAGGTCCGGGTTGATGTAGTCCTCGGTCTCGTTCTTGACGTTGCCGACGACGACCATCGGGCGTTTCTCGTTGACAGCCATGTACTCGTTGATCCAGGGTTTGCCCAGCGCATCCTCGATCATGCCGCGGGCGATCTGCTTGGCGTCCTCGTCGTCGAAGCGGTAGTCGAGGTCGACGGTCTTCTCGGGGTCGATGCGTTTGACCTTCCAGTTGGGGCTGCACGCGCCGGTCGTCAGGACGAGAGCGGCGGCCGAGGCTGCGATGATGTGCGTTGCGTGTTTCATGAGACTTCTCCAGAGACCCGGCGGTGTTAGCCGGGCCAGTATTCGATGACAGAATCGAGCCCGTACGCGCCGCCGCGCACGGTGGCCCACTCCCCGACGTGCAGGCGTTGCCCACCGGGGCTGAGAAAGATGAGTCTGGCTTGGTGCTCGCCCTCGGGCAGATCCAATACACCCGCCCACGCGACGCCCGGGAGCATCGACCAGCATCGCAGGTCGGCTTTCTCGGTCGCCGAGAGGTAGACCAGCCCGCCGATGAGCGAGACGAGCAGGCCGGCGGCCTTGACCTCGGCGCTGGAATCCGAGTGCTGGATGGCAAGACCTCCTGCGGTAAAGAGGCCGCTCTTGGTGAGTGCCCGGACGTAGGTCCGTGCGTGCACGACGGGCAGTTCCTGCTGAAAGTTTGCCTCGGCGACCGCTGAGAGATCTTCGATCAGATTGAGTTCGACCGTGCGGGTGGAGCCATCGAGCTCCTGAATCTCGACGATTGCGCGTGTGGCCCGCGAGCCCCCTGGCTCGATCTGGGGGAGCTCGAAGTAAATGGGCGTCATATAGATGAAGATGGGGCCGATGCTCTGGCGCGCCAGGCGTGGCCCCACGCCCCCCACCGCGACGAAGAGCGCATCCTGCTGGCTGGGTTCGAGATCGACAAGCTCGTCGACGTAGGACGTGTCGCCCGAAATGCCAAGACCAGCCTGGGCCGCGGCTGCGGTTTGGAGTCGCTTGAGCGCAGTCGCAGCCATATCGGGCTGACCGTTCTCGCGGAACGCGATCGCCGAGAGGTAGACGCCCAGCGGGCTCTCGATGAACGCGCCGGGATCGCTGAGTGTGTAGTCTTTTTCGATGCCGCGATCGCGCACCTCGTCGAGGACGTCGGCGAACTTGTCGCGCATCTGGTCGGCCTTGGATGCCATCCGCCTGGCCTCGACCGTGGGGCCGTTGGCGACCGTGCCGGCCTGGAAGTGCGCGAGCATCTTGATGACGTTGATGTACTGGTTCTCGTAGGCGCGGGTGATGTACCGCGATGCTCGCTCGCCGATGAGCCACTGCCCCGCGATGTCCGAAGCGCTCTGGGAGTAGAAAAGCTCGGTCTGCTGCTCGGCACGGTTCAGGGCGCTGACGGCCAGCGCGTTGTCGCCCGTGGCGGCTGCGGCGGCCCCACGCTCAAGGAGCCAGAGGACCTCGTTCTTGGAGCCATAACGGCCCTTCTGGTTGGCCTCGTCGAGCAAGATCGCGGCTTCCACGAAATCGCCCCGATCGTGCGCACGGATCAGGCCCACGCGGTGGCGGTCGAAAGCGGACTCGCACCCCAGCGCGAGGGTGATGGCCGCCATGAGGCCCAGTAGACCGACAAGATGGACCGATCGCCAGTGCATCACAGGAGTATAGTATCCACTAGCATCATCGGCTGCACCCGCTTTCCTACGCTCCGCCATGAGCAACGATGTCCCAAGTGACGCCCAGAGCGGCAACCTAGCCGAGATCACCGTGTCCCAGATCCAGGACTTGATCCGCGAGCGGTACTTCGCCTCTGACAACGATCGGGGCACGGGGGGCACATTCCTCTACTTCATGGAAGAGATCGGTGAGCTCTCGACGGCCCTTGCCAACAACAACCGCAGACGCTCGCCGGCCACACCCGAGGAGCGGGACAACCTCGAGGAAGAGTTCGCCGACGTGATCGCCTGGCTCTGCACGCTGGCGAACATCAACGGCATCGACCTCACCAAGGCCCTCACCAAGTACACCGACCCGACGCGCGTCGAGGGTGTCAAGGACTGACGGCTTCGCTTGCGAACACATCGCGTGCCTTTGCTCGGTCCTCGGCTGTGCGCACGGGGCGGTAAATCTCGATGACGAGCGTGTCGTCGTCGGGCGGGCCGCCGCGGTGATGATCGACAGCAGAGAG
>CAXBOF010000442.1:0-2753 GCA_963977205.1 uncultured Phycisphaera sp.
CACGTCGATACGCACAGCTACGCGCAGCTCGTCCTCCATGCACCGGGCAACTTTGCCCAGTCCGTCCCGAACCAATCCGAGCTCGCCTCGGTCGCGCAGGAGATGTCCGACGCGATCCTTGCTGCCAATGGCGTGTTCTACACACCCCAGCGCGGGCTCGATCTGTACGAGGTCTCGGGTGGCTTCTCCGACTGGACCACGCTGGCGCTCGGCGCGTTTGGCTTTACCATCGAAGCAAGGCCTGAGGCTGGCTCGGGGCTCAACGGTTTCTCGCCCCCCGCTTCTCAGATCCTCCCGGCAGCCACCGAGATCTATCAGTCGTATCTCGTGATGGCCGAACTCCGCACCCAGCCTTTGCGCTTCATGCTGCCCGAGTCGGCGTACGCCACCTTCCAGCAGGATGAGGACCGCCAGATCGTGTTCAGCGTGCTGGGCGCCCTCAACACCCCCGCTGCCAGCGGTGTGAAGGTCATGGCGCGGCAGGGCGATTCGGGGGCCTTCTCCGAGATCGCTGCCACTTCGATGGGCAACGGCATGTACGCGGCCACGCTCGAAGCGGGCGAGTGCAACACCACTGTCGAGTTCTACCTCCAGGCCATGACCTCGACGGGCACGACCGTCAACTTCCCAGTCCACGGCGACACCGCGCCGATCGTCTCGGATGTCACGGCCGACGTCATCGCATTCAGTGACAACGGCGAGACCGATCCGGGCTGGACCGTTTCGGGCAACGCCACCGACGGGCAGTGGCAGCGAGCCATCCCTGCGAACTTCGATCGCTCCGATCCCGTTTCGGACTTCGACGGCTCGGGACGGTGCTGGCTCACCGACAACGGCGAATCCAACTCCGATGTCGACGGCGGCGTCACCATCCTCACGAGCCCAGTCTTCGATCTCTCCAGCGGCGGCGTCCTCAACTACGCCTATTGGATGAACGATGCCACCAACACCATCGGAGCCGAGGACTACTTCCGCATGGAAGTCTCGACCGATGGCGGCTCGAGCTGGACCGTCGCACGCAACTACACCGCTTCGGGAAATTGGCGCACCGAGTCGATCGACATCGGAGCTGAGTTCGGCAACACAAGCCAACTCCGCATCCGCTTTGCCGCGGCCGAGAACGACCCCGGAGACGTTCTCGAATGCGCCGTCGACGCGATCTCGATCGTTGTGCCCGGCAATTGCGAGCCGACCTGCGTCGCCGACACCAACGGTGACGGAGTGCTGAGCCCGGCTGATTTCAGCGCCTGGGTTGCGGCCTTCAACGCCATGTCAGTTGCGTGCGATCAGAACGACGACGGCGTCTGCTCGCCCGCCGACTTCAGCGCCTGGGTTGCCAATTACAACGCCGGCTGCAACTGATCAAAAACTGAATCACTCATTTCATCACCCAGACCCCCGCTTCGGCGGGGATCTATTCATTGGTGAATAGGTATTCGCCTCTCAGACACCACTAGCCGCGATGTGCTTGGTGTCATTATGTATAAAGCACCCCTGTTTAGGTGTATACAAAATCCAAAAGTGCCTCCACATGTGGGTGAAAACCGAGGAGAAACCTTGTCGGGAGAACCCCTGACATCGTTAGATGGTCTTCGGAGGTCCCCTGATTCTCTTTTCTTGGGACGTTGTGTGTCGGGGGTCGCAGCCGGTCTGCGGATGAACTCCTGTGTCAGTTCAGATCGTCTTGCGGGCGTGATCCCGCGGGGTGAGTGAGTAGAGGATCGGCGCCGTTCGTGCGCCACCAGTGGAGATATATCAAATGAAGATCGAGAAGAAAGCCTGTGTAGCCGTGCTTTTGGGCGCGGGCCTGGCAACCTGTGCGTGGTCGCAGCCTTTGGTCGTAGAGGATGAGCCGGGCCTAGCCCAGCACCGTGCCGAGCAGGCTCGCCGGATGCCGCCGCCCGAGGCGAACTTCGCGCAGGCGATGCCGATGCCCGACGATTCCGGCATGCCGATTGTCAATACAGATCTGTCGACTATGCGTCCGGTTGTGTATGACATTGCTACGGGCACGGTCATCGTTGATGACATGCCGCAGAATTTCATTGAGCTTCCCGGCCAGACAGTCATGCCCTCACCCGGACTCCTCGAAGAGGGTTACGGCGAGGGAATGTTCGGCGAGAACATGAGCGCGCTGTCCATCATCAACAACCCCGAGGCTGCGCCCTGGAATATCAACTGCAAGCTTCTGATGCGCTTTGGAGCCAGCTACTCGGTTTGCTCTGGCACGCTGATCGATCGCCGGACCGTGCTGACGGCCGGCCACTGCATCAATCAGGGTAACGGCGGCGCCTGGGCCGATGAAGTCTGGGTCTTCCCCGGCTACGAGAACGACGACGGCACCAACGGCGGTCTGCCCTACACCGACGAGCAGGACTGGCCGTTCGGTTCTGGCTACGGCAGCAGCCTCGTCAGCTGGACCGGCTGGACACAGAACGGCGACTGGAATGTCGATCAGGGATACGTCCGCCTCGATCGCCCCATCGGCATGATCACCGGCAACTACGGCTACGGCTACAGCTCAAACTGCGACACTTTCACAACCGATTACACTTGGAACAACGCCAGCTACCCCGCCGAAGGTGCGTATGGCTGGACTGGCAACTTCATGTACTACCGTTTCGGCACGTTCGACTCCTGCCCCTCGTCCAACCGCGCCCAGTACGACAGCGCCGGTTACGGCGGCATGTCGGGCTCCAGCAACTACCGCATCGACGGCTCGTCGCGTTTCGCCTATGGCGTCGCTTCAACAT
>CAXBOF010000443.1:0-2753 GCA_963977205.1 uncultured Phycisphaera sp.
GCATGAATCTGGTAAATACCGAACATTCCGAGAGAATGCAGACGCGGGCCTTTGTCTCGTGGCTGATCGGGGCAACGCTCCTTGCGTTGGTGATGCGTCTGCTCTTTCTGGATCGTCCGAGTTTCTGGATCGATGAAATCTACAGCGTCATGCACTCGGCGAGGCTGGGTGAGGGCAATATCACCAAGCAGTTCGGCTTCCTGCCGACCTACCTCACGCTCAAGATTGCCGGGGCACTCCCGCCGGCAGGCGTCGCCACCGATCCGAGCACCTGGAAGAGCCTGGGAGTTGATGAGTGGCTTGTGCGTCTGCCGAGTGTGCTCATCGGCACGGCGACCGTGTTTATACTCGGCTGGCTCGCAAGACCGGTTGTCGGCGCTCGTGCCGCGATCATCTTTGCGATTCTGCTTGCGATCAGCACCTGGCACCTGCATATGTCGCAAACCGGGCGTTTCTATACGCAGCAGCTTCTGTTCTTTAATATGTCGATGCTGCTTTTCTATCACGCAACAACGACAGGAAACAAGGGCCGACTCATCGCGTCGATGGTCTGCCTCTTTGCAGCCTTCATGTCGCAGCCTCCAGCGATACTGCTCGGTGTCGTATTTGGGATCGACTGGATCTTCGGATTCTTCAGCAGGGATTCGAAGCGTCTCACGATGGCTTCGGTGGTAGCCGGCGGGATCACCGCGATCCTTTGCGCGGGCCTGCTTCTCTATGACATCACACGCAATACAGAGAATTGGGCTCAGTTCGGCCAGACCACTTCGCAATCCACGCCTGTGATCCTTGCTGGGGCCATCTGGTACATGAACCCGGTCGTTGCACTCGTAGCGGGAACGGGGTTTCTCTGCCTTATTCAGCGGAATCTGCGTCTTGCTTTCTATCTGGTCCTCACCGCGTTAGTGCCGCTGCTGATCATGGCCGGGCTCGCACTGACAGATAGCTTCGTGCACGTCAGATATACGTTCGTGATTCTCCCGGCGTGGCTTTTGCTGGCGGCGGTTGCGTTTGACCGCATCTCGCTCTCACTGATCAGTGAGTACCCGTTCTTTATTCGCAATCTCGCGTTCGCCATGATCATGGTGGTCTGCCTGTATCAGGATATTGAGTACTACACCGCCGGTGGTGGATACCAGCCCGCGTGGCGCGAGGCATTCGAAGAACTTGACCAGATTCGCCAGCCAGGCGAGGTGATCTACGGCGACTTCCACGCGCAGAATCTTGGTGCGTATTACCTCGAAGAGGATGCCATCACCAAGGTCACCAGTAAAAGCCTGATGCCGTTCCTTGACGAGGCCACCGAACCGTGCTGGATTATCGACAAGGTAGGCACGTCGGGCGGACTGAATTGGCCTTCACTGCGCGACAGAGCCGATTTGATCTGGACGTACGACCGTCACATCATGCAGCCCTACTCGTCGATTAAACTCTTCAAGTACAACCCGACGCCTGTGCTGTCAGAGTGATCGCGTCCGTTTCCACTGCAGCTCAAGAAGTTTTTCTGAGACTTTGATGGGCGTGCCCAGTTGCTGCGCAAACTGTGAGACACGGTATTCTTCGATCATCCAGCGGTAGTTGTCGAGTTCGGGATCGTGCAATCCGAGGCTGTGCATCTTCCGGGCGCGTTCGAGGCATCGCCTCCAGTGGACCGTGATGCGGGCTTGAGTCTCGGCGTCGCGACGGATGCTCTGGCCTCGGACCGATGTGAGGCGGTGCAGCGCGGTTTCGAGATATCTCGGGTAGTGCCGGAGCCTGCTCGCGCGGACATGCGTGAGCGTACCGGCGTGAATGAGCTGTCCGAGCTGGAATTTGATATCTGCCCGCATCGGTGCGAGTTCATGGCCCTGTGCGTTGTCAAGACCGAGTACCAGGCGCTGATGCAACTCGATCGTCCGAGCCAAGATAGAAACCGTATCGTTCAAACGAGTTGCCAGCTGTAATCGCGCCGAATCGACAATGCGTTCATACTCGTCACGAGAGGTACACCGCTCAACATCACCTGATAGATCGGCTGCGATCGGGCCGATTTGATCATCGAGTCTCGGGGATCCGTTGATTGTCGCCCACCCCATCCGAGAGCGCTCGACCAGCGGCGTGTGCGGCAGGAGGCGTTTGATGTCGGGCCAGAGCCGCAAGCCAGCGAGACGTCGAACACCGAATGCATGATTGGATTGCGCGGTCTGCTCGTCGTCATAGTGTTGGAGTACAACGCCGCTGCCCGCATCCGTGAACGCGGGGAAGCGGAGCACCTCGACCCCACCACTACTCAGCGTCGTACGGGATGCCAGATCGATCTCGGGCCAATCGGTCAGTATGCGCGATGACTCGGTACCAGCGGGATTCGGTTTGGACGCCGCCCGCTTACGAGCATACTCGACGGCCTTTCTGGCATCCCGGCTTTGCTTGACTGTTTTGCCGCTCTCATCAACGACATCGACCAACATCCGGTGGTAATCGTCCACGCGAGCAGCACGGCACATTTCGGGTGTGACTGTGACGCCCGTCGCCGACGTGATCGCTCTTGCTAACTGTGCATGGAAATCGCCCAGTTTGGAATCCAGTTTGCTCGCGACCTGCGAGGCGACAGCGCCCAGATCGATCTGTCGTCGTGTCTCACGCGGGAGGCCTCGGAGGATGGATTCGACTTTGCCCGCAAGCCATCCCGGTATGAGCCATTCGGCTCGATCTGGATCGAATGATGCCGCCAGTTCAACTGGGAGCGCGATGCGGATGCCATCGGTTGTCTCGCC
>CAXBOF010000444.1:0-2740 GCA_963977205.1 uncultured Phycisphaera sp.
CCGCCTTCAACCTTGCGCTTCTCCAGCGTCACATTGAGACCAAGACCCTTAAGCTCGTTGCAGAGCACATCGAACGCGACGGGCATGCCCGCCTCGAGCTTGTTGGTGCCCTTGACCATCGACTCATAGATCTTGGTACGACCCTCGACGTCGTCGGACTTAACCGTCAGGAGTTCCTGAAGGATGTACGCCGCGCCGTAGGCCTCGAGCGCCCAGACCTCCATCTCGCCGAAGCGCTGACCGCCCGTACGCGCCTTACCACCGAGCGGCTGCTGGGTGATGAGACTGTAAGGCCCGGTCGCACGGGCGTGGATCTTGTCATCCACGAGGTGGTGCAGCTTGAGCATGTACATGCAGCCAACGGTCGTCTTCTGATGGAAGGGCTCGCCGGTGCGTCCGTCGTAAAGCTGGATCTTGCCACCGCGCGGCATGTGAGCCAGAAGCTCACGCGGCCCGGCAGGAATGCCCCGCTCCTCGATCTCACCAAGACGCTTCTCAACGTGAGCATTCGCCTCGGCGATCGCGTCGTGGATCTCCTGCTCGGTGCAGCCGTCAAACACGGGCGTCACCGCCTGGAACCCGAGCAGCTTGGCCGCCCACGCCAGGTGAACCTCAAGGATCTGCCCCACGTTCATGCGGCTGGGCACGCCCAGCGGGTTGAGCATGATCTCGACGGGCGAGCCATCCTCCATGAACGGCATGTCCTCTTCAGGAACGATGCGGGCAATCACACCCTTGTTGCCGTGTCGGCCGGCCATCTTGTCACCGACCGAGAGCGAACGCTTCGTCGCCACGTACACCTTGACCATCTCAAGGACGCCCGTCGCAAGCTCGTCGCCACGCTTCTTGTGAGCGACAACACGCTGCTTCTCGACCTCGACAGCCTTCACGCGAGGCCACTGAAGATGGTAAATCTTCTCAGCCTCTTCGCGCGTCTCTTTGGATCCCTTGATCCACTTCAGATCAAACGTATTGATCTGCTCGAGGATAACCTCAGGAATCTCACTCGCACCCACGCGCTGACGCGTGAACGGGTCGACCATCTCGGTGCCGACAGCCGCGTTGATGGCCTCAACCATCTCACGGAAGCGCTTGATCGCCTCCGCGTTCATCTCGGCCTCGTACTCCTCGATGTCCTTGTTCAGCTGACGCTTCTGCTCCTCGGTCAGGTGCATGCGGCGACTGAACTTCTTCGTCCCGATCACCACACCAGACGAACCCGCCGGAACCTCCAGCGAGTCGTTCTTCACGTCCTCGCCGGCGCGACCGAAGATCGCGTGCAGCAGCTTCTCTTCGGGCGTCAGCTCGGTCTTGGCCTTGGGCGAAACCTTGCCAACAAGGATCTCACCCGGACCGACGCGAGCGCCGACGCGGATGATGCCGTTGTCATCGAGGTTGCGGAGCATCTTCTCCGAGACGTTCGGGATATCGCGCGTGAACTCCTCACGCCCGAGCTTGGTCTCACGGATCTCCACGTCGTAGCTGTCGATGTGAATACTGGTGAACACGTCGTCCTTGACGACGCGCTCGTTGATCACGATCGCATCCTCGAAGTTGTACCCGTCGAACGTGTTGAACGCGACGAGCACGTTCTTGCCGATCGAAAGCTCACCCTGAACAGTCGACGCGCCGTCGGCGATGACCTGGTCCTTCTCGACATTGTCACCGATCTCAACCAGCGGCCGCTGATTCAGGCACGTCCGCTCGTTCAGACCCACGAACTTCCGGAGCACGTACTCATCCGACTGATCGATGATGATCCGCTCGCTGTCCGCGTACGTCACCGTGCCCGAGCGCCGGGCCTTGATGACCATGCCCGAGTTGCGACCCACATCATGCTCAAGACCCGTCGCGATCAACGGCGGCTCGACCTTGATCAAGGGCACAGCCTGACGCTGCATGTTCGAACCCATCAGGGCCCGGTTCGCATCGTCATGCTCAAGGAACGGAATCAGACTCGCCGAGATGCCCACGATCTGCTTGGGCGAGATGTCCGCGAAGTTCACATCGTCCGAGTACACCTGCGAAAGCTCGCCATCGACACGGGCAATGACCGCATCACCCTTGAGCTTGCCCTCAGCGTCGAACGCATCAGCCGGCGCCAGCACAGCCTTCATCTCCTCGTCAGCGCGAAGATAGACGGTCTTGCCGGTCACCTTGCCGCCCTTGACCTCGCGGTAAGGCGTCTCGAGGAAGCCGTACGCATCGATCTGCGCGTACAGACCAAGCGACGCGATCAGACCGATGTTCGTGCCTTCCGGCGTCTCGATCGGACAGATTCGGCCGTAGTGCGAGATATGAACGTCGCGCACCTCAAAGCCCGCGCGCTTTCGGTTCAGACCGCCCGGCCCAAGCGCCGACAGACGACGCTCGTGCACAAGAGAACTCAAGGGGTTCGTCTGGTCAACGACCTGCGAAAGCTCGCTGCGACCGAAGAAGAAATCGATCGCGCTGGAGATGCTCTTCGAGTTCACAAGATCACTGATCTTGGAAAGCTCGTCCGGGTCCTTCACGCTCATGCGCTCCTGGACAGTTCGGCGAAGCTTCAGGAAGCCCTTGCGGAGCTCCTCGACCGCCAGCTCATCAAGCGTGCGCAGACGACGGTTGCCCAGGTGATCGATGTCATCGACCTGTGCCACGGGGCGACCGGTCTTGGGGTCAATCCGGTTCGAGCGGAGGTCCAGCAGGTACTCGATGACCTTCAGGAAGTCCTCGCCCGTCAGGAACTGCTGATCCTCGG
>CAXBOF010000445.1:0-2740 GCA_963977205.1 uncultured Phycisphaera sp.
CACTTCC
The DNA here is from genome assembly GCA_963977205.1 of uncultured Phycisphaera sp. GTDB lineage: Bacteria > Planctomycetota > Phycisphaerae > Phycisphaerales > UBA1924. The sequence goes on from CAXBOF010000445.1 coordinate 8, forward strand.
TCAATCACGTCCATGATGGCGTCAGCCGTGTCCTGATCGGGCACGTCCGCGTCCAGCGCGATCATGTCAGCGCTCAGGCGGATGCCAGTCGACACGGCCGGCATTTGCTTCTCACGGATCGGGTCGTACTGTAGCGTTCCCCACTCATCGATGAGGCCGTGCGTCACGTTCTTGATGGCGTTCCACTTGGCGAGAAAGATCTGTTTGCCGACTGACGGCCGAACGTCCCAGCCGAGATCTAGCATTTCATGGCGAAGCTCGTCCGCCTCGGTCTTACGGTCTTGAAGTGTCATAGTATATTCCTCTTGTTAAATGGATTACGTTATCGTATCAGGGTCGCGACCGGCGGATTGCGCGAAAGCGCGCGGAGCCTCTCCTCCGATGGTGGTCCGCCGGTCGTCAAACCCCCATCCTTCGCAGTATCTGCCTGAAGCTCTCCTCGTTCTGGAGCTTCTCCTCGACGCGTGCGTATTTCAAATCGTCGACGGTACCCCTCATAGAGATCCACCAGTTGAAGACTTCGTGCGTTTGCGCAGGCCGGTCGATGCGCTTGATAACCTGATCGTACAGCTCGGCGCTCCACTGCGGATGATAATGCACAATGTGATGTCCTCCGAACTGTAATTCGATGCCGTGACCGGCGCTTGCAGGATGCAGCAAGAGCCTGTCTATCTCTCCATTGTTCCACGCGTCAATAGTAGCGTTGGCCTTGGCCGTGCTGATGCCGCCCCCGAGGAGGCCCACGCGCCGGTGCTTGAAGAGGGCCTCGAGCTGAGGGATCTCTGCGCGGTAACCGTAGCTTACGATGGCGCTGTCCCCTCCCAGCTCGCTGTCCATTTCGGCCATCATGTCCAGCTTAGGATTATTTTTCAGGGGGATGCCCCGACCCGTCTCGTCGTACGCAAAGCCTTGCACGATCTGCGTCATCTTACCCGTCACTGCCGCGCGCCCCATCGCCTCGATCAGGGCCATCACGTCCCCACCATCTGGCAAGTTCGTCATAAGATCCTTGTTCAGCTCGGCCAAGTGCAGGGCCTGCTCGGGTGACGCGTCAACGTACCGGACGAAGTCCAGACCCGTGTTCAGCTTAGGCTTTACGAGGTCGTCCACGGGACCGTAAACCATCCACTCTTTGGCGATGCGCTCGAGGCTGGGCAGGGTAAATGTATGCGGTGCCCACTTGTAACCGTGGTAGTCCAGCTTGCGGAAGTTCAGCTCGCGCCACTCGCTAAAGGATGAGACGCCCCACGCCATCTTGCCGCCCACGATCTTGATCGGGAGGAAGAGATCCTCGACGCCGTTGGGACGGGGTGTACCCGTCAGGCCCCACACACCATCGAAGAGGTGCGCAATCTTCATCAGCTCGCGCCCACGCTTGGACGTCGGCTGTTTGAATTTTGACATCTCATCGATGCCGAGGGCGATCTGGCTCAGATCCCACTTGGCCTTCTTGAGGTAGTCCACGAGCCATTTGACGTTGTCGATGCTGACGACGAGCATGTCCGCGTCGCTGCTGTCCATGATCTTCTTGCGCCGAGATGGCGCGCCAGTAACGGGGACGACGTCCATGTGCTGCAAGTGGGACCACTTGGCCGGTTCGTTCAGCCAGACGTTGTCCACGACGCGCGCCGGTGCCAGCATGATGCCGCGCGTGACGATGCCCTCCGCCTGCATGTCGAGGAGGGCCGTCAGGTACGAGGCCGTCTTCCCCCCGCCCATCCCGAGGACGGCGATGCCGCTCGGCGCGCCCTTGATCTCCTCGATCAGGGCGAGCTGCGCCGGACGTAGATCCGAGCGGGACCTCTTAGAATTTTTTGAAGTATTCATCGATCATGTCCTTTGTGTTCATCACTTCTACGGCGTGGCCCCGATCCGATAGCCACGTGTACCACGCTCCTTGCTTGGCCGAGACGACGCCACCCTTGGGTCGCTTCAGCTCGACGAAGATCACCACGCCATGCGGCAGGATGACCAAGCGGTCGGGTATTCCCACCCATCCAAGGGGGTTCAATTTCACAGCACGACCGCCCAGCGCTTTCACGACAGTGGTCAGGTGCTTCTCTACGGGTGCTTCTTTCATAAGTGGTACTATATGCTGAGTGGTCGCCCCTTGCAAGTGCCAACGGTCCGCTATAAGTCGGGTACTGTAGAAACCAAACAAAGGAACAAGCCAATGGCATCTCCACTTACACTTCAGGTCAAGTTCTATATGCGCCCCGAGACGGACGCGGATCTCGCACGCTTGAAGAAGCTCACCCGCAAAAGCAAAAGCGCCACGCTGGACGATCTGGCGCAGAAGTACCTGCCCGCCATTCTCGCCCGTGCCGAGAAGGCCGCGTTGAAAGAAGCCGAGAAGGCTGCAAAAGCCGCCACGAAGAAAAAGTCCAAATAAGGGCTTGCGCATCTCGGAAGAGGGTACTATCTAAGGGGTACACCAAAGAGAGGAACTACCCCATGACAAAATCCGCCCACGCCGCCCGCATCAAACGCGCACCCCTCGGAGAAAATCGTGTCTACGGTTTCCAAACAATTATCCTGCGCGGGGATGAAAACAATGAGGGGTACCTTGCCCGCCTGTACGCCATAGGCGCTGACGGCAAAGTCTGGACACGCACAACAGAGGACAAAGACCGGTTCTTTGAGAAGGGCGCGATGTGGACGGAGGCACGATGCTCGCCCGACACGGTGGAAAATTCCAGCGAGTTCGTCGGCGCGTACGAGGCGGACAAGATC
>CAXBOF010000446.1:0-2736 GCA_963977205.1 uncultured Phycisphaera sp.
ACACGGTGCGTCCGAACACGAAAGCGGTCATCGAGCGTCTGCGTGAGCTTGGAGTGCGCAAGATCGCGATGTTCACGGGCGACCGGGTGAGCGTTGCCAAGCGCGTGGGCGTGGCGGTGGAGATCGATGCGATCGAGGCCGAGTGCCTGCCCGAAGAGAAGCACGAGCAGATCCGCAGGCTGACCAAGTCGGGCGCCAAGACGCTGATGGTCGGTGACGGCATCAACGACGGTCCGTCGCTGGCGGCGGCTGAGCTCGGCGTGGCGATGGGGCTTTCGGGCTCGGACATCGCGGCCAACAGCGCGGGTGTGGCGCTGATGAACGATGACCTCTCCCGCGTGCCCTTCCTGATCGAGCTGTCACGCAAGGCTCGCGCGATCGTGACGCAGAACATCGCCATCGCGATATTCATGGCGCTGATCGGGCTTGTCCTGGCGACGACGCGGACACTGGATAACTCGTTCGGACCCTTCCTTGCGGGCCTGTATCAGTTCGCCACGGGTGTGATCGTGATCGCCAACAGCTTCCGTCTGTTCCGCTTTGGCGAGAATATTGCGGTGGCTGAGGAATCCAGCGAGAGCGAGGGCATGGTCCGCCGCGAGGGCTCGATCCGGGGTCTCCGCAGTCAGCCGGCCTGAGTAAGGGTTCGGCACCACCCATCATGATGGGTGGCGGCACCTATTCGATCTGAAATCAGTTGGTATTCTGCAGGCATGAATGAAAGATGCCTGCAACGTGAACGGTGCGCATCCCAAGGAGTAACGCAGGCCGATCGGCCTCGTCTGAACCTTGGGGGTATTTCTATGGCGCCGCTGATTGCGCTGCTTTCGATCTTGCTTGGCGGTGAATCCGCTGCGGCCTCGCCGGCACCGAACCCGTCTGTGGCGGTCGTGGAGGTGGCCCAGCCCGCTGAGACTCCACTCGCCCAGCCCGAAGTGGCTCCCGCAAAGCCTGAAGTTGAGCGCTGGCTCGGCAAGGTGGAGATCCCCGGGCAGGTGATCGACTTTGTGGTCACGCTCGTCGAGACCGAGGAAGGCCTGACGGGTCGCCTCGATATCCCCGTGCAGGGGCTTGAGGATGCCGAGCTCCAGGGTGTTGAGCGCGATGACGATGAGCTGCGCTTTCACTTTGAGATCCCGAATCAGCCCGAAACGGTCTGGCCCAAGTGGGTCGTCACGATCGACGAAGTGGGCGAGTCGGCCAGGGGCGTGCTCAATCAATCCGGGGGTTCTTTCCCGACGACGATGACGCTCGATGCGACGGGCAAGGCTGAGGTCCTCAATCGGCCTCAAAACCCCAAGCGGCCGTTCCCGTACGCGGAGATCGAGGTGACGATCGATGCGGGCGAGCACACGCTGGCGGGGACGCTGACGGTGCCGAGCGAGGATGAGTTTGGCAAGGGGCCTTTTCCTGGAGCGGTGCTCATTACGGGTTCCGGGCCGCAGGACCGTGACGAGACGCTCATGGGTCACAAGCCGTTCCTGGTGCTGAGCGATCAGCTGACCCGCCGGGGGATCGCGGTTTTGCGGTACGACGATCGGGGCTTTGGCGCATCGACTGGCGACTTTGCCCGCGCGACGACGCTGGACTTCGCCGAGGACGCCAAGGCGTGCGCCGGCTGGATCCGCAGTCGCCCCGAGGTGAATCACGTGGCGATCATCGGTCACAGCGAGGGCGGCTTGATCGCGCCTTTCGTGGCCAATGGCAACGCGGATGTTGACTGCGTTGTGCTGCTTGCCGGCCCTGGTGTGCCGGGACGTGAGGTACTTATTCGTCAATCACGTGATTTGGGCAAAGTAAATGGTGTGAGCGAGGCATTACTAGACAAGCAGGAAGAGCTACAAAGTGAAATATACCGGTTGGTGATTGACGACAGTCCTCACGAGAAGGTGATTCCTGTTGTTGCTGATTTGGTTCAAACTCAGTATGAATTTATTGGCGATCGATTGGACGATAAGTTGATAAATAGTGCAGCGTACTCTGAATATATGGGAATTGTGCAATCCCGATGGTTGATGCAGTTTCTGACACTCGACCCGCGGCCGGCGCTGCGCGAGATGACCCAGCCGGTCTTGGCGCTCAACGGCTCACTCGACCTGCAGGTCGCGGCCGACCAGAATCTGACTGAGATCGAGCGGGTGTTCGAGGAGGCTGGCAAGAGCGATCAGCTGACCGCGATCGAATTCGAGGGGCTCAACCATCTGTTCCAGCCGGCCACGACGGGGGGCATGGATGAGTACGCCCAGATCGAGACGACGTTCGACGAGGGTGTGATCGAGCGGATGGCGGGGTGGATTATCGAGAACGTGCGCTAGTCGGATTGAATTGAAAGATTACATTGGTGGGGGCGGCGTCTCGCCGCCCATCCCTCAGTATCCATTCATTGAGCAAACGGGCGGCGGGACGCCGCCCCCACCAGTAAGTATCTAGAGAATAAAGACCGAAGCGCAGGCGAGGTAGATCACGAGTCCCGAGACGTCCATGAGCGTGGCGACGAGGGGCGAGCTGATGGTCGCCGGGTCGAGGCCGATGCGATCGAGGATGATCGGGAACATCGACCCGATGATGACGCCCCAGATGACGATCGCCAGGATCGAGATGCCCACGGTGAGCCCGACGCCGGTGGCGCGTGTGTCGGTGACAAATCCTGTGGCGTCGAGCCCGACAACGACCGCGAACGCCAGCACGCCCAGCACGGCTCCGAGGATCAGGCCCGTCCGCAGCTCACGGGTGATG
>CAXBOF010000447.1:0-2729 GCA_963977205.1 uncultured Phycisphaera sp.
GGGCTTGCCGCCGATGCCCGCGGGGATCCCGCAGCTTGCGGTGGAGTTTCTGGTGGACGCGTCGGGCGTGCTGTCGGTCAGGGCGCACGAGAAGCGTTCGGGCAAGCGCGCGCAGCTGCAGGTGATCCCGAGCCACGGCCTGTCGCGCGAAGAGATCGACCGCATCGAGGCCGAGAGTCTGACGCACGCCCGAGAGGACATGACCAGACACCGGATCGTGGATCTCGTGGTGAATTCCAAGCTCGATCTGAAATGGATCGGTGAGCGCCTTGCCAAGTACGGCAACATGCTCGAGCCGGGCAACCGGGCCTCACTTGAGGCAAGACTCGCCGAGGTGCGCAGCCTGATCGAGAACGCCGAGCTGGACTGGAAGACCGTCGACGCTGACGCGTTCTACGCGGCCAAGCAGTCGCTGGACGAGGCGAGTGTCAGGCTTCAGGAGATCGGGATTGCCCAGAGTCTCAAAGACTCGGATCACTGAGCAAAGATCACGAGATCCTGAAAGTATTCGCGGAGGCCGCCGAGCACGCCATCGACCGCGATGGCGGCAGTGATCAGCCCCATGACACGGCTGATGATGCTGGCGCCCACATCTTTGATGAGGCGCTGGATCTGCCCTGCCAGCAGCATGCAGACGAAAACGATCGCAACGACCAGGAGCATGAGCACAGCCGTCACGGTTTGGTTGGCAATCGAGTAGCGGGTGTTGTCGGTCAGAACCATGACAGCCAAAATGGAGCCGGGCCCGGCAACACTGGGGATCGCCATCGGATACACCGCGAGATCCATCGCCCGCTCACGGGCACGCTCGGCATCGTGAACTTCGCTCTCGGGTTTGCTCTGACCGAAAATCATGTCGAGGGCGAAGAGAAAGAGCACAATCGAACCGGCGACGCGAAAAGCGGCAAGCGAGATACCGATCCCATCGAGCAGGTACTGCCCGAAATAGATGAACGCGAGGAGCACACCCGCCGAGATGGCGCAAGCACGAAGGGCGATGCGTTTGCGTAGCGTGGTATCAATACCCGCGGTGATGGCGATAAAGACCGGGACCGAGCCGATCGGGTCAATGATCGTAAAGAGCAGAATGAATTGCCGGATGAGGTCGTCCACACCGGCAGGATACCGCAAAGCTCATTCAGTGGGCGGCACGCCGATGTCCTCGTTCCAGAGTTCCGGGTTCTTGGCGATGAATTCGTCCATGAGTTTCTTGCAGCGCTGGTCATCCACGACGACAACTTCGACGCCCTCGGCCCTCAGCCAGTCTTCGCGGCCCATGAACGTTTTGTTCTCGCCGATGACGAGTCTTGGGATGCGGTGGAGGATGGCGGTGCCCGTGCACATGGAGCAGGGGCTGAGGGTGGTGGCCATGGTGAGTGTGTGCCAGTCGCGCCGGCGGCCGGCGTTGCGGATGCAGTCGGTCTCGCCGTGGGAGGTTGGGTCGTCCGTCTGGACGCGGCGGTTGTGACCCCGGGCGACGATGGTGCCAGCCGGGTCGATGAGTGCGCAGCCGATCGGGATGCCGCCCTCGGCGAGGCTTAGCTCGGCTTCCTCGATCGCGGCGTCCAGGGCCAGGCGGTCCATCTCAGCTCGATCCAACTCTGCTCGGGTCATGTCATCCTCCGGGTCAGCGGGTATGCTCGCACGATATGGGCACCACCTGCGACGAGCATCCGAACACCGTCATCTTCGAGCATCCGCTGATTCAACACAAGCTGACGTGGATGCGAGACGAGACGACGAGCTACCGGCCGTTTCGGGCGCTGATCTCGCAGATCGCGGGGCTGATGGTCTATGAGGTGACGCGATCGTTCCCGGTGCGCAAGGTTGAGGTGAAGACGCCGGTTGAGATGACGTGGGGCCACCGCCTTGCGGGGCGTGTGACGGTGGTGCCCGTGCTGCGCGCGGGTCTGGGGATGGCTGAGGGGATTCTGGAGATCATGCCAGAGGCGCGCGTGGGGCACCTCGGGATGGCCCGCAACGAGGAGACGCTCGAGCCGGCGCTGTATCTGAAGAAGCTGCCATTGGATCTGAACGCCGGGCCGGTGATTCTGGTGGACCCGATGCTCGCCACGGGCGGGTCGGCGACCGGGGCAGCGACGCTTCTCAAAGCTGCGGGTGTGAGCGACCTGCGCATGATCTGTCTTGTAGCCTCGCCCGAGGGACTGAGGCGCATGCAGCAGGATCATCCAGACGTGACGGTTTACGCTGCGGCTGTGGATCGGCAGCTCGACGAGCGGGGGTACATCTGCCCCGGGCTTGGCGACGCGGGCGACCGGATGTATGGTACGGTCTGACCCGGAGAGAATTATGAAACAGATCGTGCTGTGCGTGTTTGTGTGTGCGCTGGGGATGGGTCAGCCAGAAACCGCTGCACCCACGGCCGCCCCTTGGGAGAACTTCGATCCGGGCGAGCTCGTCATGGACAGCGACGAGTCGGGGCTGCACAACCTTCGGCTGTTCTATCAGGACCAGTCGCGGACGGTGCTCTCGGGCTCGCTTCCCCACGGCGACGCGGGCTATGCGACGCTCAAAGAGCTTGGTGTCAAGACTGTGATCAGTGTCGATGCCGCCAAACCCGAGCTTGAGAGGGCCGAGGCCAATGGCCTGCGGTACATCCACATCCCGATCAAGTACTCGGGCATCACCGACGAGCAACGCGCTGCGATTGCGCTGGCTCTGGCGCAGAGCGAGGGGACGGTGTACGTGCACTGCCATCACGGCAAGCA
>CAXBOF010000448.1:0-2720 GCA_963977205.1 uncultured Phycisphaera sp.
AGCTACTACAACGGTCAGGTTGTTCCGATCGCCGGCTTCGATGTCGCAAACGTCGGCACCGCTGATACCGGTACCATTCCTCTTGAGATCCGCATCTCGACCAACACGGTGATCTCGACCGCTGACACGCTCGCCAACAGCGGGACAGTGGGCAACATCGCTCCCGGTGGCTCGAACAACTACGCGTGGTCGTTCGCAGTGCCGAGCGGCCTGGCTGCGGGCAACTACTACGCCGGCATCCTCATCCCGACGCTCACCAACGAGAATGTGACGGGCAACAATACCGACTACGACGCGGGCCAGTTCACCGTCTTGAACTGCCTCGCTGATGTCAACGGGGACGGCGCGGTTTCGCCGGCCGACTTCAGCGCTTGGGTATCCGCATTCAACAGCGGCAGCACTGGCTGCGACCAGAACGGTGATGGCAACTGCTCGCCGGCTGACTTCAGCGCCTGGGTCAGCAACTACAACGCCGGCTGCCCCGGCCTCTAAACATCTGACACGCCCTGCCAAACCGATCGGCCGGGTCTGACAGACACCTCTTGCGGGCCGGGAACCATGCGTTCCCGGCCCGCTTTGCATTCAGACATCGCGCTGACCGGCGACCTACGCTGACTGCGGAAGGAGCCTCCACCATGGCCGACTACGCGAAGATGCTCGAAGCCGCCCGCGACGCTGTCACCATTGCCTCTGGCGTATGCCGACAGGTCCAGTCCGCGCTTGAGAGCGTCCGGCAGATCACCAAGGACGACAAGAGCCCGGTGACCGTCGCCGACTTTGCAGGCCAGGCCGTCGTCGCCAAGGTGCTGACCGATCGTCTCGGCGAGGTTGTGCTCGTGGGCGAAGAGGACTCCAAGTTTCTCCGCCAGGAAGGGCACGCGGCTCATCTCGAAGCCGTCGTCGCGGCGGTGCAAGAAGCCTTTGATGACGTGACTGCGGGCGATGTCCTCAAACTCATCGACGTCGGCGCGGGCGACACGCATCACGCGGGATTCTGGACGCTCGACCCGGTCGATGGCACCAAGGGCTTCCTCCGTGGTCAGCAGTACGCCATCGCGCTGGCCTACATCGAGAACGGCGAGCCGGTCGTGGGCGCGATGGGCTGCCCGAATCTCCCCGCCGATTTCTCGGCCAACCTGAGCGTGCCCGATCCCAGGGGCTGCGTCTACGAAGCGATCAAGGGCAGCGGTGCGTTCGAGATCGTCGGCAAGACCTCCGCAACGCAGATCCGATGCAACGACACCGAAGAGGGAGCCCCGATCAGTGTCTGCGGCTCGGTCGAGAAGGCCCACAGCAACGCCGACGACACCGCACGCATTCTTGAGTACATCCAGCAGAACTATGGGCACCCGACAGGCGAGCCCGTCAAGATCGACAGCCAGTGCAAGTACGCCGTCACCGCTCGTGGTCAGGCGCACGCTTATCTGCGCATGCCGACGAAACCTGGCTATGTCGAACGCATCTGGGACCACGCGGCCGGTGCTCTCGTGGCGACCGAGGCCGGCTGTTTCGTCACCGATATCCGGGGAAATGCCCTCGATTTCTCGCACGGTCGAGGCCTCGAAAAGAACAAGGGCATCGTCTGCGCCCCGCCCCGCGTGCACGGCCACGTCATCGGCGCGATCGAGGCGCTCGGGATTAAGCCCGCCTAATGGCATCACATATTGCTGGATCCAGGCACGGCAACATCTGATCAATCCGCGGCCGCATCGTCGACAATGATCACATCGGGCTGAGCGCCCTCAACGGTCAGCGCGACGCCGATGAGCACGAGGAACGCGAGCGCCAGCAGCTTCATCGCCGGGTGCCGCTGCACGAACGAACTGATCGGGTTGGCAAAGACCATCATCACGCCGATCGAAACAACAACCGCAGTGATCATGACCCAGAGTTGATCGGCCATGCCAACGGCTGTGATCACCGAATCGAGTGAGAAGATCATGTCAAGGACCATGATCTGCGCAATCACGCCGGCGAACGAGGCTGGCTGTTTTTTGCCGAGCTTTCGGCCGTGGTTCTCGACGCTGTGATGAATCTCGTACGTCGCCTTGGCAACAAGAAACGCACCGCCCAGGAGCAGGATCAGGTCCTTCGTCGAGATGCCGCGATCGGCGATCTCAAATAGCGGCTCAACGAGCCCCATCACCCACTTGATCCCGATCAAGAGGATGATCCGCATGATCAGGGCCGCAGCGAGACCGATGATGGTCGCCTTGGGGCGCTGCTTCTCAGGTAGTTTGCCGGTGAGGATGCTGATGAAAACGATGTTGTCGATGCCGAGAATAACCTCGAGCATCGTCAGCATCATGAGCGCCACTAGTGCTTCGGTCGTGAGCCATTCCATGACCGACAGCGTAGCGGCTTCGGCCTGTTTCTGTATGAATTAGAATTCAAAGAGCAGGGGCGTCAGCCCGACGGTCACGATCATCCCCAGGATGTTCAGCGGCACGCCCACCCGCAGGTAATCGGCGAACCGGTACCCACCCGGGGCCATGACCATCAGGTTGGTCTGGTAGCCAAGAGGTGTCGAGAAGCTCGCGCTGGCGGCCATCATGATCGTGATGACAAACGGCTGAAAATCCACACCCAGTTTTTGGGCCGCGGATTCTGCCACGAAGAACATCAGAACTGCGGCGGCATTGTTCGTGATCATTTCCGTCAGCAGCATCGTCATGAGGTACACGGCCGTCAGAATCAGCCACGGGTTCGTGCCCGCAAAG
>CAXBOF010000449.1:0-2716 GCA_963977205.1 uncultured Phycisphaera sp.
TGTACTTCTCGTCATCCGTCGCCGGGTAATCGTCCGGCAGGTCGTTGCCTTCGCGGCGCTGGGTGGCGATGTACATAACCCGCGCGTTCTCGTCAGCCAATTCGAGCCGTTCTTCCAGCTTGGTGACCTGAATCTTCATTCCCTCGTGTTGCTGCACGAGGATGTTGTCCGTGATATTCACGAGGAACAGCACGAACCACACAAGAATCGTGAGCAAGAGCGAGGCGATCGTCGAGCGTGTGAGCATCCCGAACACTGTCATGATCGAGAACAGGAAGCTGAAGAACGCCAGCACGATCGGGATCGAGATGAAGATCTCCGGCATCCAGGACCCGCCGCGGAATCCGATCACCAGCACCGATGCGACGCAGAACACCGTCACCTGAAGAGCCACAAACACAAGCCCGGTCCCGAACTTCGTCAGGAACAACCGCCAGCGGGAGATGGGCTTGCTCAGCATCGTCTCGATCTGGCCGCCCGTCAGAAGTGAAGGAAAGATCCCGGACGTCGAAACCAGTGCGAGCACAGTGGCCACCCACGTGAGCCAGATGCCGATGCCCAGATTGAGGAAGATCATCTTATAAAACAGCGGCTCGCTGATCACGCTGGTGTTGAAAACATCGATCGGGATGGTGTACCAGAGCACCGTCATGCCGGTCTCGTTGATCCCGACCATCGCAAACGCGCCCACGCACAAGAGCGAGAGCAGCATCGTCACCCAGAACAGCTTGCCGGCCGCCAGTTCGCGGTAGGCATCGACGAGCATCGCAGTCGTTTGGCGCAGCATCGTGCTCATCGCCCGCCCCCTTCCTCAGCCCCGGGTTTGAGCGTCTCGCCCGTCGTCGGGTCGGTCACCGCCTGCATGAACAGATCCTCCAGCGAGGGCCGCACATTCCGCACACTTGTGATCACGCCGCCCTCGGCACGCACGCGGTCGATGATCGGCTGGATCAGCTTCGGGTCGTCCGAACCGATCGTCAGCGTGTTCTTGGCGACCTCGATCGACTCACCCGTCGGCAGGAGCCCCTTGAACCCGATGCGCTTGGCAAGCTGTGATTCACCCTCGGGCAAAGCGAGCTGCCGCGAACCCTCGGGCAGCGCCCGCTGGAGCAGGCTGCCGGCGCCCTCTGAGTCGCCCACGATCAGCTCGTATCTCAGCTGACCCTCGGTGAGCTCATCGATCGTGCCCTGCTGCGCGACGATGCCCTTGACCAGGATCGCCACACGGTCGCTGACCGCTTCGAGCTCGGTGAGCAGGTGGCTGTTGATGAAGACCGTTCGCCCCTCATCCTTGATCCGCTCGATGACCTTGCGGATGTCCCGCCTGCCGACCGGGTCCACACCATCGGTCGGCTCATCAAGGAGCACAAGATCGGGATCGTTGATGAGCGCCTGAGCGATGCCCACTCTCTGGCGCATGCCCTTGGAGTAGCTGCGGAGTTTGCGTTTGGACCACTCGCTCATGCCGACGAGTTCGAGCAGTTCGCCCGCGCGCTGCTTGCGTTCGCGTCTGGGCACGCCCGTCATGGCCCCAAAGAAATCGATGACCTGCGCCCCGGTCAGGTAGCCGGGAAACGAGTGGTGCTCGGGCAGATAGCCGACCTTGGCCAGTGTTGGCTTGTGCCCGACGCGCTGCCCCAGGATCGAGCCCTTGCACTGGGTCGGGCGGATGACGGTCATGAGGATTTTGACGAGCGTGGACTTGCCCGCGCCATTGGGGCCGAGCAGGCCGAAGACCTCGCCGCGATGGACGCGCATGTCGACGCCGCGGAGCGCGGGTGTGGGCTTTTTGAATCGCCGTGTGTAGTTTTTACTGACACCGGTCAGGTCGATTGCCAGGTCACTCATGGATTTCCCCCGCGTGTGGACCTCATCCTATTGGGTTTCGTTCATCCAGGCTTTCGCGCCACGATGTGGTACACGTGCCAGCGTTTCTCGATGCCCTGAAAGTCCTGCTTGTCGCGTTCTTCCTCGTCGAACATCTCGAGATCGAAACCTTCAAACAAGGCCCTGGCCTCGGCGAGGGTCTGGTGGGAGCGGTCCGGGATGGTGGCCCATGAATCTCGATCGCCGAAGAGCTGACCCGTGAACCTGCCGCCCGGTTTGATCGCAGCCGTCAGCGTGCGCCAGAACCGGGCAAAGTGGTCCGGATGGCAGAACGGCACAGAGAAGCTCGCATTGAGCAGCTCAACTGGTGGCAGATCTTTGAGATCCTCAAACGTCGAGACGCGTGTCGTGAGTTTCGGGTGGTTCTTGAGGCCGGGCCGATCGAGGAGTTGGTCGATGCCCTCCTGCGAGCCGTCGATCGCCAGAACGTTCCAGCCGCGTTCGAGGAGTTCCTGTGTGTCGCGTCCCTCGCCGCAACCCAGGTCGATCGCATCGGCGGGTGTTTGGCTGTCGAATCGATCCAGAGCCGCGATGAGCGTCTCCCGCGCGGGCTTGCCAGCGACGGAGGCGAAATAGCCCGGCCAGTCGCGCGTGGCGCCGTAAATAAAGGTTGGTAGGGGCGGCGAATGCTGGGGATCGGTTTCTGACATAAGGTTCGATCGTATGTACCCCGATGTGCAGGCATTTCTCCGGGCTCTGGAATCGACGGGGCAGCTCGTGCGCGTGCGTGAGAAGGTCTCGCCCGTCCTTGAGATCGCCGCGATCGCCGATCGCGTGAGCAAAGAACGCGCCCCCGGCGAGCCGAGCACCTCCGCCAAACGCAACGACC
>CAXBOF010000450.1:0-2714 GCA_963977205.1 uncultured Phycisphaera sp.
GACGAGACGCTCTACTCAAGGGCCTACGGTCAGTGCCGGGGCACCGGCGCCTGCCGTCTCGAAGACGGCCAGTGGAAAATCGCCAGCTACCATCTCGACATCACCATCCCCAATTCCGTCAGCACACCCATCGTCGAGATGATCCGCGAAGAAGAAGCCAACCGCCTCGAACTCATGACGTTCAACATCCGCTACGGCACGGCAAACGACGGCGACAACGTCTGGGAAAACCGGCGCGACCTCGTCACAAGCCTCGTCCGAAGCGAGCTGCCCGATGTGCTTGGCGTGCAGGAAGCCCTCAGGTTCCAGCTCGACGAGATGGATGAGGCGATGCCCGGATATGCGTGGGTCGGCGTGGGACGCGACGATGGCGAGCAGGCCGGCGAGTACGCGCCGATCTTCTACAACACCGACAAGCTCAAGCTCCTGCGCAGCGGAACGAGCTGGCTCAGCGACACACCCATGCAGCCCGGCTCGGCCAGCTTCGGCAACACCATCCCGCGCATCTTCACCTGGGCCGAGTTCACCACGCTGCACTCGGGCCGTCCCAAAACGTTCTATGTTTTGAACGCGCATCTGGATCACCAGTCGCCCGAGTCGCGCCTCAAAAGCATGCAACAGATCCGAAGTGTGCTGCAAGAAGACGATCGATTCAGCGCGCAGCCCTGCTTTGTGATGGGCGACTTCAACTGCGCGCCCGACTCGGAGCCGATGCAGACTTTGATCGGTGATGGCTGGGCCGAGGCGGTCGATGAGCAAGCCGACACCGGGACGTTTCACGGCTTTACGGGCGACGTAGGCGACAAACGCATCGACATGATCCTCGTCCCCGATCGGTGCGAGATCGTAGAGGCCGAGATCATCACGCTCGGGGGCGAGGGCGGCATCTGGCCCAGCGATCACTACCCCGTCCGGGCGATCGTGACGCTTGAGCCCAATCGCGACGACTGATCAGGCCAGGACGGCCTTCGAATCGACCGCAGAAGCGATCGCGTCTGCTGCGCGCGCGATGTCATCATCGGTGATGTGCAGGTGTGTCACCGCGCGCACGGTCTGACGACTCTCGTCGAGCATGCGAACCTTGTCATCAAGTTTGGCGCAGAACTGACGCGCTGAGCCGAGCTTGGGATCGACATCGAAGTAGACCATGTTCGTCTGCACGCGGTCGGTGTCGACAGTCAGGCCCGGGATCGAGCCAATTCTTTTGGCCAATTCTCGCGCACGCGCGTGGTCCTCGGTCATCCGGTGGCGGTGCGTGTCGAGCGCAAAGCTTGCGGCGCCGGCAAGCTGACCCGCCTGGCGCATCGAGCCCCCCACCGCCTTGCGCAAGCGTCTGGCGCGTGCGATCGCTTCGGCATCGCCAACAAGAGCCGAGCCCACCGGGCAGCCAAGGCCCTTGCTGAAGCACACGCTCACAGTGTCGGCGAACTCCGCGTAGTCGGCCGGCTCGACGCCCTCGGCGGCGCACGCGTTCCACAGTCGCGCACCGTCCATGTGCAGACGCAGACCGAGGCGTTTGGTTTCGCAGTACACCTCGGCGAGCTGTTCGATGGGCCAGGGGATCCCCCCGCCGCGGTTGTGTGTGTTCTCGACCGCGACGAGCGTGGTCTTGGGGAAGTGCTCATCGTCCGGGCGGATCAGCGCTTCGAGTTCATCAGCGGTGAAGAG
The DNA here is from genome assembly GCA_963977205.1 of uncultured Phycisphaera sp. Taxonomy (GTDB): domain Bacteria; phylum Planctomycetota; class Phycisphaerae; order Phycisphaerales; family UBA1924. Next base: position 1,669 of record CAXBOF010000450.1, read on the forward strand.
GCCGCGCTTCCCGTGTGTGAACCGCAGCGACACGCCGCAGAAGGCCGCGTACCCGGCCGCCTCGTAGTAGTAGATGTGGCATTCCTGATCGCACACGACCTCGTCGCCTGGTTGGGTCTGGCACTTGAGCGCCAGCAGGTTCGCCATCGTGCCCGAGGGCACGAACAGGGCCGCTTCCTTGCCGAGCAGGTCGGCGACCTTGGCCTCCAGTGCGCGGACCGAGGGATCACCCTCGAGCACATCGTCGCCGAGGGCGGCCGCTTGCATCGCACTGCGCATGTCATCGGTGGGTTGCGTGACGGTGTCGGAACGAAAGTCGACTGGATTCATGCACGAGAGATTACCGAATTTGGAGGGTCTGCAAGTCCCACATTTGGGATGTTTTCCAAATCGCGGACTACTCCCGAGTTACGAAATACGAACCCGAGTGTCCATAGGTATAAACCATGTCAGTCTGGGAAAGCGTGAGGCGCACTTCGGGGATTGTGGTTCAAAAGAGTCAGAGTCCGCCCTTGCTCAGCGGAGCCGGGCCGCGGGTCTTGGAGGTGGCCGGCCCGTCGTCGTTGACGGGGGTCAGGTCCATCTTTCGAGCCATCGCCAGGAATCCGAACGCCCCGGCCAGCACGAGAGAGAGGCAGATCACCAGAACGTAAGCCCCCGAGTGATCGCGGTAATTTTCGAGCGCGTTGTAGAGGCTGACCGCAAGCACTGGGCCAAAGAGGCCGCGGACGCCAGTGAGTGTGACGTGGACACCCATGTACTCCGAAGCGCGTTCCTTTGGCGCAAAGTCGTGGTGCCCGAGTTGCCAAGCGAGCATGCCCCCGGCCATGGCTGCGCCCTGCGAGATCGCCGCGACATAGAGCAGCCAGCGCTGTTCGAACATGGTGGCTGCAAAGAGCGCCAGGATCGTGGACACGAAGACCCAGCTGTGCACCGTCCGGAATTTGACGATGTGCACCTTGTCGAGCAGGCGGGACCAGACGGGGATCATCATCGGCGTGATCAGCATCGGCAGGGCGCTGGCCAGCAGGATGCCCTCGAAGTAA
>CAXBOF010000451.1:0-2701 GCA_963977205.1 uncultured Phycisphaera sp.
CGCGCTAGACTCTTGCCCCACGCTGACGCGGCCGGAGCACGCTGGCAGATGACCGCTACCAACACCCCACCACGCATCGCTGCACTCGTTCCCATGCGCCACAGCAGCGAACGTGTCCCAAACAAAAACTTCCGCCTGTTCCACGGCAAGCCGCTCTATCACTGGATCGTCACCGCCCTGCTCGATGCGCCCAGCGTGACCCAAGTGGTCATCGACACCGACAGCCCCACGATCCGCGACGATGCCGCCCGGCACTTCCCGAGCGTCCGGGTCATCGATCGCCCCGAGCACCTGCGTGACGGATCGATCCCCATGAACGATGTCCTGCTCAACAGCGTTCAACAGATCGACGCGGACTACTTCCTCCAGACCCACAGCACCAACCCCCTGCTGAGGGCCTCAACGATCGAGCGGGCTGTGCTCGCGTTCACGCAGGCTCTGCCCGAGAAGGACTCGCTCTTTGGAGTCACCCGCTGGCAGACCCGCTTCTACGACGCCAACGGCATGGCCATGAACCACGACCCGAGCGTCCTGCTCCGCACGCAGGACCTCCCGCCCGTCTACGAAGAGAACTCCAACATCTACATTTTCAGCAGACAGACCCTCGAAGAGCGCGGCAACCGCATCGGGCACAACCCCGTCCTCTTCGAGATCGACCGACTCGAATCCACTGACATCGACGACGAGGAAGCGTTCTTGCTCGCAGAAGCGATCGCGCAGGCCAAGCTCGTCCAAGGAGAGAAAGCGTGAGCCGAGGCAAGCTCCTGGTCACCGGTCCCCGTTTCCTGCGCGACTTCGAGATGGTCCGCCCCGAGCTCGAACGCCTGGGGTTTGAGATCGTCAAGGCCGATGTCAATCAGCAGCTCAGCGAGGACGAACTCATCGCGCTCGTGGGCGACATCGACGCCACGATCTGTGGCGGCGACAAGTGGACCGCTCGCGCGATGGACGCGGCACCCAAGCTCAAGGTCATCTGCAAATGGGGCACGGGCACCGACGCGATCGACTTCGACGCGGCCCGTCAGCGGGGCATCCTCGTCCGCAACGTGCCCGACGCGTTCAGCGTGCCCGTGGCCGACTCGACGATGTGCTTTATGCTCAACTTTGCCCGGCGGATTCCCTGGCTCGATAGGGATATCAAGGCCGGCCGCTGGACGCCGCTGGACGGCACAACACTCGCCGAGTGCACGCTGGGCGTCATCGGCTTGGGCAACATCGGCAGCACAGTGCTCCGCCGGGCCCGTGCGTTCGGGATGAAGCTCCTCGGCTGCGACCCGCGCCAAGACTTGCCGCTGCAGCTCATCGACGACACAGGCGTCGAGGTCGTCCCGATGGACGAGCTTCTCAAACGCTCCGACTTTGTCAGCTTGCACTGCGATCTCAACCCAACAACCCGAGGCCTGATCGGTGAGCGCGAACTCAAGCTCATGAAGCCGACGGCTGTTCTCATCAACACCTCACGCGGCCCGGTCGTGCAGCAGGCCGCGATCGAGAAAGCGCTCCTTGAGGGCACCATCGCCGGAGCCGGGCTCGATGTCTTTGAGATCGAGCCGATCCCCGCGACCTCACCCCTGCTCAAGATGGACAACGTGCTCCTGACACCCCACCTCTCGCAAAGCTCCGAGCGAGCGGCTCACCGCGCACACTGGCAGGTCATCCGCAATGTCGTTGAACTGCTCGATGAGTGGGAAACCAGGAACGCAAACCCACAGGGGGTCAGCCGGTGACCAAGCGCGTCGCACTCATCACCGGGGCCGCCGGCGGGATCGGCAGCGCCACCTGCCGCGTCTTTCACGAGGCGGGCTGGACGGTTGTCGGCGTCGATCGCCGCCACGAAGTCGTTGTGGGCGTGGACCACTTCATCGAGGCGGACATCTCCGACCCCGAGTCGCCAGCTCGCATCTTCGAGCAGCTCATGGCCCACACGGGCCGCCTCGATGCCCTCGTCAACAACGCCGCGATGCAGGTCTGCAAGCCCATCCTCGAAACGACCGCCGAGGAGTGGGACCAGGTGATGGCCTCAAACATCCGCTCGGTCTTCCTCTCCGCCAAGGCCGCCTACCCGATGCTTCGCCAGAGCAAGGGCTCGATCATCAACGTCTCCAGCGTGCACGCGATGGCGACGAGCAAAAACATCGCCGCCTACGCCGCCAGCAAGGGCGCTCTCTCGTCGTTCACCCGCTCGATGGCGCTCGAGTTCGGCGACGATGAGATCCGCGTCAATGCCGTCCTGCCCGGGGCCGTCGACACACCCATGCTCCACGCGGGCCTGGAACGTGGCCACGTCGAACCGGGCAGCCTGGACGAGCTTGTTCGGGGCCTCGGCGAACGCCACGTGCTGGGTCGCGTGGGCCTGCCCGAGGAGATCGGCAAGGTCATCCACTTTTTGGCCGACGCCAAGCAGTCCTCGTATATCACGGGCCAGTCCATCGTGGTTGACGGCGGAGCGCTGGCAAGGCTCAGCACCGAATGATCGCAACCACACCCAGAGTCATCGTTGATCACACCTTCGAGCTGGGCGAGAACCCGCTCTGGGACCCGAGGCGCAGCCTGCTCTTCTGGACCGATATCGACGCGGGCGAACTCTGGCGCTTCGACCCGGCAACGCGCAAGGCCGTCTGCATGTACGCGGGTCCCAAAGTCGGAGGCTTCACGCTTCAACGTGACGACACCCTCGCCCTGTTTCGTGTGGATGACATCG
>CAXBOF010000452.1:0-2701 GCA_963977205.1 uncultured Phycisphaera sp.
ACCGATGCCGTGGATGTACTGCAGCGAGTAGTAAATCTTCTTATTATCCGGGATATCAACACCAGCAATACGTGGCACGGTTCGCTCCTCGTTCAGTTAGCCCTGAACCTGCTTGTGCTTCGGATCCGACTTGCAAATCACGCGGACCTTGCCCTTGCGACGCACGATCTGGCATGCGTTGCACATTCTCTTGACACTCGATCGAACCTTCATCACCATGCTCCCGGCCGAAAGCTCGGCTCGGCTTATGTGTCGTTGCCCAGTGGCCGGCACGCCTCTGAACGCGGCCAAACCCACAGCGCCAAAGCAGGGCCGCGGCGCAGGAGAGGACAATAGGCCCGTTCTAGCCCCTTAGGCCAGCATTTCCGATCAGTTTTGCCCATTCTGCCCGCATTTCTTGCAAGCAAAGCCGAAATGGGCCAGACTAGAGGATCACCCGATCAGTGTCGGTACGTGATCCGGGCCTTGGAAAGGTCGTAGGGGCTGATCTCGACGGTCACCCGGTCCCCGGGCAGGATGCGGATGTAGTGCATCCTCATCTTCCCTGAGACGTAGGCCAAGACCTCGGTCTTCTGCTCGTTGGGCAGACGGACCTTGAACATGGCGTTGGGGAGAGCCTCGATGACCTCGGCTTCGGATGAGAATTTTTCGTCCTGTTTCGACATATGGTGCCCATACTAGGCCCTTACCAGCCTACAGAGGCCAGCGGGGTCAATTCAATCCAATCCTTTTCGGTCACGACGACCGTTCGTTCCTCGTAAGCCGACCGCCCGCTGGACGCCCGAGACCAGCCATCGGCCAGTGTCCGGAGCCTGCCGCCCCCCCGCTCGACCACCACCGGCTCCACCGCCAGGACCATCCCGGGGGCGATCCTGGCATCTGCGGGCTCGACCCGGTCAAGAAAGACCGCCGGCGGCTGGTGCAATGCCCGTCCTGTCCCGTGCGCCACGCACTCGTCTGCGAGTTCAAACCCGTGCCGTTCGGCCTCGATGCTGGCCGCTGCTGCAATCCCCGACAGTTGAAACCCTGGTCTGATCGCTTCCATCGCCGCCCTGAGCACCGACCGCGCCGCGACCACGATTTCTTCTGACCTGTCCCCCCCGCCATCCACACACACCGAAACGGCCGCGTCGCAGACGGCCCCGTTCAATTCACACGCCGCGTCGATGGTCAATACATCTCCCTTGGCAAACGGACAGTCCATTGGCACACCGTTGACCGCGATTTCGTTGACACTGACCGCAGCGGCCGCGGGGAAGACCGGCGAGCCCGCGGTATGAAATCCTCGGAGGATCGGCGTCGCGCCGGCCCGAATCAGTTCTTGCTCCACGAAATCACTCAGCTCAACTGGGCTCAATCCAGCCGCCACTCGTCGGCTCGCACTATTCAGCACTGACGCCAGAACAGAGCCGCACGCGCGGAGCGATTCAAGGCAGACCGGGTCGTCACAGATCGCGGGGGTATCGAGGGTGAACCTCGGCTTGGGCATCGTGTCAGCTGCGCGGGCCGCGGAGGCGCGGGCCACGTTCGCCGTCAGAACCACCCAGGAAGCCCGCGTAGTTCCGCATGAGCAGGTTGGCCTCGATGCGTTGCACGAAGTCCATGATCACCGAGACGACGATCAAAAGGCCCGTGCCACCCAGGAACTGCGTCACCGAGAAGTCGATGTTCAGCGAGTGATTTACGACCATCGGCAGAACTGCGATGACCGCAAGGAAGGCCGCACCGACATAAGTAATGCGTTCCATCACGCTCTCGAGGTATTCGGCCGTCCGCGGCCCGGGCCTGAGGCCCGGGATGAACGAGCCGTGATCGCGGAGCTGCTTGGACATTTCCTCGGGGTTGAACTGGACGGTGATCCAGAAGTAGCTGAAGAAGTAGACCATGACGATATAGAGGAGGACGTACGGGAACTCGCCGAAGTTGAAGCTCGTCGAGAGCCATGAGACCACGGATTTCCACCACGTGCCCTCGGTCGCAGATCCGTCCAGGGCGCTAAAGAGCACCGAGGGGAAGATCATCAGCGAGCTTGCGAAGATGATGGGCATGACGCCGCCGTGGTTCACACGCAGCGGCAGATAGCTGCGCTGGCCGCCGAAGACCTGACGTCCGCGGGTGTGCTTGGCCTGCTGGATCGGGATGCGGCGCTGGGCGACCGTCATGATGACCGAGCCGGCGACCACGATCACGAACGCGCCGATGATCATGAGCAGGCCCATCGGGCCCAGCTTGCCCGGCTCGCCGGGCTGGTAGTTGTTGAAAATCCAGATGATCGCACCGGGCATGCCAGCAAGGATGCCCGCCATGATGATCATCGAGACACCGTTGCCGATGCCGTACTTATCGATCTGCTCGCCGAGCCACATCAGAAAGACGGTGCCCGCGGTCAACGCCGAGATCGACATCACCCACCAGAGCGGGTTGTTCGACCACTGGGCGTAGACAAGTCCGCCCTGGCCGGCGTTTGTGATGAAGCTAAGCCACGCGACCGCCTGCACGATGCAGAGGCCGACGGTGACGTACCGCGTCCATTCCATGATCTTCTGACGGCCCGAGGGTCCATCGTCCTGGATCTTCTTCAGCGTCGGCGAGACCGATGCCAGAAGCTGGAAAATAATGGATGCGGAGATGTAGGGCATAATGCCCAGACCGAAGATCGTCGACTGGCTGAACGAGCCACCCGAGAAAATCGCGACATACT
>CAXBOF010000453.1:0-2690 GCA_963977205.1 uncultured Phycisphaera sp.
CGCCCGCTCGAGTCGCTGCAGATCGCCAGCGACTGGATCGGGGCGCACCTGACGCTGCTCTCCTCGGCGACGAGCGGCAAGATCAAGGCGAACCCGCCACTGGCGGCCTCGCGCCACCTGATCGTCGATCACGCGGCCTCGGCTCGGCGCATCCTCGATTCGGATATCAAGGTGTACGTCCGGGCGCAGGGGCGGCAGGAAACGCTCTGCGTCCCGCTCAACTAAAACGCAATCGGACGCACGCCTTGTCGAGGGCGGACAAGCCGTGGCACCCAGAGTTTGATCTCTCCAATGAAAAACCGCGACCATATGGTCGCGGCTCTTTTTTGATCAGGTTCAATCAACCGGCTCAGGCGGTCTCGGCCCGCTTGACGCGGATCTCGCTGAGCTTCTTCTTCTCGCGGATGGTCGCCTCGTCCACCACGAACTCGGCGCCGTCGGCGTCCATGTCGGGCAGGTCGTACATGAGGTCGAGCATCGTCTCTTCCATGACCGCACGCAGGGCGCGGGCACCGGTCTCACGCTTGGCGGCCTTCTCGGCCATCGCACGCAGAGCACCGTCGGTGAAGCTCAGCTTGGCGTTCTCGAGCTCAAACTGCTTCTGGTACTGACGCACCAAAGCGTTCTTGGGCTCGGTGAGCACACGGACGAGCGCATCGATCGTGAGCGGACGCAGGGCCGCGATGATCGGCAGGCGGCCGATGAACTCGGGGATCATGCCGAACTCGACGAGGTCGTCGGGGGTGACGAGCTGGAGCAGGTCGCCCTTCTCCTTGTCCTCCGAGTGTGTGCTGGCGGTATCGACGAAGCCGATGCGGGTCTTGCCGATGCGGCGGCGGATGATCTCATCGAGGCCGACGAACGTGCCGGCGCAGATGAAGAGCACCTGGCTCGTATCGATCTGGATGTACTGCTGCTCGGGGTGCTTGCGGCCGCCCTGCGGCGGGACGTTTGCAACGGTGCCCTCGAGGAGCTTGAGCAGGCTCTGCTGCACGCCCTCGCCCGAGACGTCGCGGGTGATCGAGACGTTGTTGGAGGTCTTGCCGATCTTGTCGATCTCGTCGATGTAGATCACGCCACGCTGGGCCTGTTCGACATCGAAGTCGGCGGCCTGGAGCAGCTTGAGCATGAGGTTCTCGACGTCCTCGCCGACGTAGCCGGCCTCGGTGAGCGTGGTCGCGTCGCCGATGGCGAAGGGAACCTTGAGCACCCGCGCCAGGCTCTTTGCCAGCAGCGTCTTGCCGCAGCCGGTCGGCCCGATCATGAGGATGTTGGACTTGTCGAGTTCGACCTCGCCGTCGTTGTTGCCGCTCTGGATCTCAAGCAGACGCTTGTAGTGGCTGCGGACGGCCACGGACAGGGGCTTCTTGGCCTCGTCCTGCCCGATGACGTATTCATCGAGGAAGCCCTTGATCTCTGAGGGCGTTGGCACCTCGGAGAACAGCGGCGCATCGGCGCTGACGCGGCGGCGTTCCTGTTTGAAGATGTTCTGGCAGAGGTCGACACAGTTCGAGCAGATATAGACGTCGTTTGGGCCTTCGACCATCGGGCCTACATCGCGGCTGGTCTTGCCGCAGAACGAGCACGTCGTGACGCGCCTGCCGCGGAAGCCCTCGCCCGTGGTGCCCTGGGTATCGCCCGTGTCGTCGTTGTCGCGACCTTTGGCCATGCGGTGGTCTCACTCATTCAAAGGACTGATTCGGCACTTCGAGGCATTCGCCTCTCGCCCACCCAGGTCGGTGCCTCAGGCAAGTCTATCGGCGCTGGACGGGAGTGAATCAACACTTCTGGCAGATCCCCCGCTTTGGTGAGCCGTATGGGCGGGCGGGGCAAAAAATAACTGTCCCCAGACGTTCATTCCGCGGACTCTGACCCTTTGTTCACGCTGCCGGGGGTGCCCATCCGCTGGGCGATGGCGTCCACGGCCCGCTGGTATTCCTCGGGTGAAAGATGCCCCTCGTTTCGGAGTTTACGCAGGTCGTCGAGCATCAAACCCTTGGTCTGTGAATCGTCGTTCTCTCGCATGATCCGGCGCAGCTGCATCAGAACCACGCCGAGCACCACGACCGCGATGATCAGCACGATCACCCAGAGCACGACGTCAAAGACGGCGTCGCTGCTGCCTTGCTGGGCGAGCGTCATCGTGTTGTACGCGGTGGCGTCTGCCATCGTCACCTCAGGTCATCGAGTGAATCAGAACGAAGTGATCGCGCGGCGGATCGGGAGCACGAGGGCCGGGATCATCGCGTGCTCGACGAGGTGCTCGCCGTGACGGGCAAGCTCCGAGTACGTCGCGGTCATCTCGTCCAGATCCGTCAGCGGACCGGTGCGCCTGGCGGTGAGGTAGATGCTGATGGGCTCGCCGGCGCCCTCGCCCTCGCGGGCCGGCCCGTGCTGACGGGTTTTGACCTCGTACTGGATCTCGGTGCCCGGGCTGTCGGGCACGTTGGTCGTCAGGACCGGCTGGCAGTCGGTGAGTGTGCAGTCATGGACGAGCAGATTGGCCAGCGGTGAATCCGCGACCAGGGCCGAGTAGACAGCCTCGTCGTGGTTCCCGCCGGCGATCAGATCCGCCCCGAAGAGCAGCTCGATCGAATCGATATCGAGCGGGCTGATATTGAGGTAGTACGGCATAATCTCGAGGATGTGCCTGTGCAGATCGTGGGCCGAGCGGAAATCGGCGGGGTTGA
>CAXBOF010000454.1:0-2687 GCA_963977205.1 uncultured Phycisphaera sp.
GGCCTACGTTGCAGAGGGGTCGGTCGATCCCGAGCACGCCATCAAAATTCTGACCGCTGGCAACGGCACGGACGCGTGCGAGATCATCGCCAAACGGGCCGCCGACGGTTGGATCAGTGCCAAAAAAGCCGACCAGCTCATCAAAGCACTCGAGAAGCAGAACACCGTCAAGGCCTGAGTTGAGGAAGGGGAAATAACATGCCCACATGGATGCTCGCCCAGCAGTCCATCGAGTCTGCAATCTCCGACGAATTTGGTAATCTGGCGTTCGGAAGCGTTGTGGTTCTGATCATTGCCATCTTCTGCATCACATCGATGGTCAAGAGTGTCTCAATCGAACGAGCGAGACAGGCGACCAAGCGTGAGCTCGCAGCATATGTTGCTGAGGGTTCGATCAAGGCCGAGGACGCAATCCGTATGCTCAACGCGGGTCGCGATATGGATGCCAAGGAAGTCATCGCCAAGAGCGCTGCCGACGGTTGGATCAGCGCCAAGAAAGCCGACCAGCTTATCCAGGCGCTCGAGAAGCAGAACGCCATCAAGGCCTGAAAGAACTGACTCATTCGAATTGACCCGATAGCAAAGACAGGAAATGCACGAAATGCTCGAAGCGACACTCGCCGACTCCGCACTCTCCGAATCACTCGCTCACTACCTCCTCCCGGTCGTCGCCATTGTCGCCGGAACAATCATCGCGTCCTTTGCCATCGTCTGCGGCGTGATGCACTCGGTCGCGGTCAAGAAATCCAGAGAGAACACCAAACGTGAACTGGCGGCTTACGTCGCCGAGGGCACGATCCAACCCGACGATGCCGTGCGCATCATGGCTGTCGGCCTGACCAATGAGAAGGGCAGCAAGGACATGCTCGCGCAGGTGCTTGCCTCCAATTCCAGCTCACGCAGAGACGCCGCTCCGTCGCCCCAGCCTGCGCACGCCTGAGGCGTGCATCCGGCTAGGCCTTGGCCGACTCGCACCCACGGATCATGACGAGCACGCGGAGGACTTCCGCGATGGACCACGCCTGCGCCGGGCAGCCGCCGGGCGCTTGGGGCTTGGGGGTCGTATCGCCGTCGTAGACCTCGTAGAGCTGCCCGAGCGCGGGGGCTTCTGGGCTTGTGACAAGATCGACAAGCGTCTGGACCATCATCCTCGCCTCGGCGCACGCGCCGGGTGTGTGCTCGAACGCGCGGAGCCACGCCTCGCACATCGGGCCGATGAGCCAGGGCCAGACGGTGCCGTTGTGGTACGCGGCGTCGAGCTCGCGGATCGGGCCATCGAACCTGCCTCGGTACTTGGCGTCGAGCGGGTCGAGCGTGCGCATGCCCGCGGGCGTCCAGAGCCTTTCGCGGCAGACCTTGACGAGTGAACGTTCCTGATTCGTGCCGAGTGGGCCGTGCGGCAAGCTCACGAGAAAGAGCTGGTTAGGGCGGAGTTCCATGATCGGTCGCCAACCGTCGGAAGTGAGCTGGAGCCGGTCGAACGCGCAGCCGAAGCGCTCGCACCAGAACTGCCCGCGGATCGCCTCGGCCGCCTGATCGGCTCGGGCGGTCAGATCGCGCGAGCGCCGGATATCCGACGACGCGACCAGCACCGCAAGCGAGCGGAGTGCCGATTGCCAGAGCGCCTGGATCTCGACGGGTTTGCCGTGACGCGGCGTGAAAACGTAGCCGTCGCGCTTGGCGTCCATCCAAGTGAGCTGCGTGGTCTGATTCCCCGCGCTGACGAGCCCGTCGGCGGGATCGACCTTGATGTCGTAGCGCGTGCCGGCGCGATGCAAAAAATCTCGCTTATCCTTGTTGGGCGCGATGGCAGCAGATGCCGCCCTGCTCGTCGAAGACGATGCCGCGGGTGTCTGTGTCACTCGAAGCTGCGGCGAGCTGGCAGACGGCGTGCACAAACCAGAGGCTCGCGTCGACCGTGTTGTACTCGGCCTGGCCCCCCTCATCGCTGAAGCGGTTGGGGATGAGCCCGTCTTTCTGCGCGTGCGCAAACGTGCGGAGCATCGAGGCGGCTTCCTGTGTGCGCCCGGTCGCCAGAAGCAAACCGGGCATCGAGATCATCGCGTCGCGCCCCCAGTCGCTGAACCACGGATACCCCGCAAGGATCGAGACCTGCGCGTGCTCATCGCGCGCGCTCCTCGGTGTCGGGCCGCGACGGACGACAAACTGATCCGCTGCCCGCGCCAGCGCCAATACCGCTTGATCGTCGGCTTGGTCGCCCGAGCCGCTGCGAAGAAGTACGCCCGACGCTCGCTCGATGCGCTGGCGGCGATCGCACGATTGGCCCGGCTTCCACGAGCGCAGATCCGCGTCCTCAGCGTGACCACCCAGGCGCACGAGCACCTGCGCGGGCTGCTCGAGCGAGAGATGCAGTTCGCCCGGGCAGAAGAGGCAATCGGTATCGTCGTAGCCCCGGCTGGTCTCGGTTGTGTACCGCACGCCGTGCCACCACGTCGGCTCGGGCTTGAAAGAGCCCTGCGCCTCGATGGTCGCCTGCAACCCGCCCCGCTCGACGGTGACACTCTGGCCGCAGGCTGTGCCGGCCAGCCGAACCGTGGCATCGGGACCGTGATTGAGATGATGATGGTCCCGCATGGGCATGAGCGGGCGACACTGGAGCCAGCCATGCGCGCCGGCGAGTTCGTACCGGATCGTCGCTGCGGCCCGTTGCTCGTGGAGATACAGAC
>CAXBOF010000455.1:0-2665 GCA_963977205.1 uncultured Phycisphaera sp.
ATCATCGCGCACGAGATCAAGCACGGCACGCGCTCGCCGAGCGAGCGCCCGGCTTTCCGGTACAACGACAAGGGCAACATGGCCACGATCGGCCGCCGACGCGCGATCGTGGATTTCGGGTGGCTCAAAATCGCGGGCATGCCCGCGTGGGTGCTCTGGGCGTTCGTGCACGTTGCCTTCCTGATCGGGTTCCGCAACAAGCTCATCACGATGATCGAATGGATTTATTCGTACATCACGTTCCGGCGGGGGGCGAGGCTGATCACCGGCCAGACAACCGACGCGGAATCACGCGACGACTGAGCCGCGACGGGCGAGGCTTGGCCCCTAAACTCCAGAACCAACTGGAGACCAGGCCATGAGCACGTTCGACACCCGCACCGACGCCACACTCAAGCAGCTCGAAGAATCCGGGCAGTACAAGCACCTGCAGATGCTCGATTCGCCGATGGACGCGGTCGTCAAGATGCGGATGGCCGACGGCTCGTTCCGCGACACGCTCTGCTTCTGCTCCAACAACTACCTTGGCCTGGCCAACCACCCCGAGGTCGTCGAGGCGGGCATCAAGGCGCTCCGCGATTACGGCGCGGGCACGGCCTCGGTCCGGTTCATCTGCGGCACGTTCACACCGCACGAGCAGCTCGAACGCACGATCGCCAAGTACATGGGCACAGAGTCGAGCTACACGTTCGTGAGCTGCTGGAACGCGACCGAGGCGCTCTTCCCCACGTTCTGCGAGGCGGGCGACGTCATCATCTCCGACGAGCTCAACCACGCGTGCATCATCGACGCGATGCGCCTGACGCCCGTCATCAAGAAGGGCGTCAAAAAGAAGGTCTACAAGCACTCGGACATGGACAGCCTGCGCGAGAAGCTCAAAGAGGCCGAGAACGACCCCGAGATCAACGGGCAGGCTTGGGTCGTCACCGACGGCGTGTTCAGCATGGAGGGCGACATCGCCAAGCTCCAACTGATCCGCGCCCTCTGCGATGAGTTCGACGCCAAGCTCGTTGTCGACGACTCGCACGGCCACGGCGTCATGGGCGATACGGGCCGCGGAACGCACGAATTCTGCGGCCTCGTCAATGACGACGGTTCGGCCAAGGTCGACTACTTCACCGGCACGCTGGGCAAAGCCCTCGGCGGCGGCGCGGGCGGCACTGAGCTCGTCATCCAGCGCGGCCGCCCGACGCTTTTCTCGAACGCATTGCCCGTCACCGTGGCCGCCAGCGCGAACAAAGCCATCGAGATCCTCATGGCCGAGCCCGAGCGTGTGCAGAAGCTCCGCGACAACACGGCTTATGCCCGCAGAGAGATCAAGGCCGCGGGCTTCGAGGTCATCGACTCCCCCACCGCCATCTGCCCGATCATCGTGGGCGACACCGCCAAGGCGATCAGCATGAGCAAACGACTCATGGAACTGGGCGTCTTCGTAATTGGATTCGGGTTCCCGGTCGTCCCCGAAGGCACGGCCCGGCTTCGGATTCAAATGTCAGCGGCGCATGAGACAGCACATATTGATGAGTTGGTGGGGGCGTTGAAGAAGCTGTAGTGGCAAACTTAAGGATTCTACAATGGATTTACTCATCATGCTAGTATGCGGACTAGGTGTTAGGCTGATAGGAGTACTCATCGTTGTTGTTCTTGCATCACTGGGTGATAACAAACAACAAGATAATCAGTCAGACAAGCTAGTCGAAACTGCCCTTCTATGGCCTGCCAATTCGCAACATACGTTACTTGTCCAAACTCTCATATGGGTCCCCACTACCACAATCGCCGGTTTCGTCTGGTTAATCTTCCGCACTCAATAAATTAGCCCCTCATCCGGCCGCTGCGCGGTCTCCTTCTCCCGAGGTGGGAGAAGGGGGAAGACTTGGCACGTATAAGAGTTTCCGGCTCCCTCTCCCCGCCGGGGAGAGGGCTGGGGAGAGGGGTCTTCATTACATCTCAACGTCCAGGCGAAGACCCCTCTTCCGTCTGCTGCGCAGACACCTTCTCCCCGGCGGGGAGAAGGAGGAAAGACCTGCTCACTCTCAGTATCCTCTCCTCGTGACCCGCAAGGAACCCTACAACACCGACCGAGCCCGCAGACTCCGGCGGGATCAGACGCCGCCCGAGGGTGTGATGTGGTCCAAGCTGCGCGCGAAACGGCTGGCGGGGATCAAGTTTCGTCGGCAGCATCCGGTCGGGCCTTACGTCGTGGATTTTTGCTGCGCGGATGCAATGCTGGTCGTTGAAGTTGATTCGATCTATCACACAGATCGTCGCGAACAGGATCGCAAGCGGGATGCCGAGCTTGCGGAACGCGGCTACTTTGTGTTGCGGATATCGGCTGGGAATGTTGCCAAGAACATGGACGGTGTGTTGTCAACGATTCGGCGGGTGGTTGAAGAGAGGATTGAGGCGATGGAGAAGAATGAAGACTTGTAGCCCCTCTCCCCGGCCCTCTCCCCAGAGGGGAGAGGGAGCAAGATTCCGGCCTTTCGTTTGGACTTTCACCTCGCATCATCCAGCGGAAACGCCGGCCTCGAAATCGGCCGGAGTGCCAGACTCAGCAATGCCCGCTCCGAGTCATCGCCCGCGATGCGGTTCACTTTGATCTGGCCGCAACCCGTGCAGCGGTGGACGATGGCCCATTCGCCGTCGGGCTTGGCTTCGATGG
>CAXBOF010000456.1:0-2663 GCA_963977205.1 uncultured Phycisphaera sp.
CTGCGGGTTCTCCTGCTTCATCGACGTGATGCCATAGATCGCACCGCCGATCGCAGCGACCGCGATAATCAACAGGATCGCATTCTTTCCACCACCCTTAGCCATACTTTTCGTCCCCGTTCTCAGAGCGACCTGTGTTTCGCCGCTCGGCGTGTCTGTCTGTATACGAACATTTATCGTAGCAGGGTTTGTTCCCCGGGGCGAGAAACGCCCCTGGCCGCCTCCAAACCGCCAAATCAGGCGATGATCAGACCACGATCAGCCAACACTCAGGCCGCAATCAGGCCATCAACCCACCGCCGGCTCAATGATCCCCCGGCACTCACCAAACCCGATCCGCCGGTAGCCCTCGCGCTCGCAGTACCCCCGGATGATCACCTCATCCCCATCGGCCAAGAACTTCCGCTCCTCGCCCGTGGGCAGCTTGATGGGCGTCCGCTCTGTGCCCGGTACGAGCTTAGCGGGGTTGGCGAACGGGTCGCCATCCCACGTCAGTTCAAGCAGGCACCCGCGCGCCTCGCGCGTCTTGCCCGAGATCGTGCCCGAGCCGAGCAGGTCGCCCGGCTGCATGTTGCACCCGTTGCTCGAGTGGTGCGTGAGCATCTGCGCGATCGTCCAGTACATATCCTTGAACGTGCCCTTGCTCAGACGTACCGGGGCAAGCCCCTTGTCTCGCATCTGCTTGCTCGCCAGAAAGACTTCGAGCGTGATGTCGAGGCCACCCTGGGCTTGATCGCTCTCGTCAGAAAGGTGGGGCAGCGGCTTCGGGTCGCCGTCGGGCCTCTCCATCGCCGGCACTCGGAACGGCGCCAGCGCCTCCATCGTCACGATGTACGGGCTCACCGTCGTCGCAAAGCTCTTGGCAAGGAACGGCCCCAGCGGCACATACTCCCACTTCTGCATGTCCCTTGCCGACCAGTCGTTCAAGAGGCACATCCCCAGGATGTGATCCTCAGCCTCTCCGATCGGGATCGGCTGACCGAGCTCGTTGCCCCGCCCGACGACGACACCCATCTCAAGCTCGTAGTCCAGCATCTTGCAGGGTCCAAAGCCGGGCGTGCCTCCCTCTTCCGCGGGCGAAAGCTGACCCGTCGGCCGGCGCACAGCCGTCCCGCTCGGAACGACGGACGAAGCCCTGCCGTGGTACCCCACGGGGATCCACTTGTAGTTGGGCAACAGTGGGTTGTCAGGGCGGAACATTGAGCCCACGTTCGTGGCGTGGTACACGGAAGCGTAGAAATCGGTGTAATCGTGCGGATCGAACGCGGGCAGCAGATCTACATCATCAATCGGGATCAGCGCGTGCTCGGCGATTTCGTGATTCTTCAACTCGTCGTTCTTGGCTGATAACAGCGAAGTCAGCCGTGCGCGGAACCGCTGCCGATCCGCAGTCGACAAGTCGCTGTACATCTCGTCAATCAGCAGCGACTCGATCTGCTCCGTGTCGATCACATCGTCCAGCAGCCCGGTCTGTGCAACCAGATCCAGGATCAGAACTTGGTCACCAATCGCGACCGCCGAGGCGATGAAGCTCTCGCCCGACTCGTCCGCAAAGACCGCGCGCACAAACGGCAGATTCTGAATCGGAAAGTCCGTCGCCGGGTCATTGGCGGACTCAACCCAGCTCTCCAGCTTCGGGTCGTGCGTCTCGTCGATCTCGTAGGGCATGGTGTTTCTCCTGTTCTTCAAAGTCTATGAGTCGAGCCACCCAAGCTCCGCCAGTTCTTCCGTCGGCTCGGTAAAGCTGCACGAGCCGTAGCTGAACGCGAACTGCCGCCTGGCATCGGTGATCTCATCCGTCGTGATCGAGACGGCACCATTGGCAGATTTCCACGTCGCGCCCGCATCATCAAAGCTCAGCTTGCTCTTGTCGCTCTCGACGAGCAGCGACACAGCCTGAGCCTCGTCGATCTTGCCATGACGCATGAAAGCGCTGGCCAGGAACACATTGAGGTAGCCGAACATCGTGCCCTTGGCCGAGCCCTCGTCGTACGTCAGCGGATAATCGCCCCGCAGCGGGTGGTGCAGCCCCGCGGTGCACTTGAAGGGCACATCGCCGACCTGGCAGCAATGAATAAACCGCGCGACCTCTTCGGGTGTGGGGATGAGTTCCGGCGTGACGCCGCCCGTGCGGATCTTGGCCGCCGCGGACAGGCCCGCCAGCGCCGCGATCATGCCGCGCGGGTCGGCGGTGTGATCGATCTCAAAGAACGGGATAACGCCATCGGGCATCGCCTCGATCGCTTCATCGATAAAGTCGGCGGTGGGGGCCTTCACCTCGACCGCGTCGATGCCGGCCAGCCCGTGCTCCTGTCGCGAGTGCCGCTCGTTGAACGCTTCGACCGCTTCAAGCCCCTCGCCCGGCGCATCGGGCTTGAGGATCGCAGACACTTTCCAGGGCTCGGTGATGTCGGCCATCTCCGTGTACCCGCTCGTGGCGTAGGTGCCGGGCATCACGATCGCCGCGTGCATGCTGAACTCTTCCAGCCGCCAAGCCGGGCAGATGAAATGACTCATGATCCCCGCATTGGGCCCGCGCAGATGCCGGGCGTACTCGTTCACCGCCGGCTCCATCTCGAGCTTGGCGGGCGGGAAAAGCCCCGCGTAGTCGATCAGCTTGTCGATCAGCGCATCAATCGAAGCGGGCATGGCAAAGTCCTCCG
>CAXBOF010000457.1:0-2657 GCA_963977205.1 uncultured Phycisphaera sp.
TCGCCTCGTCGCGTAGCGCTTCATTGCGGACATGCCCGCGCAGACCGTGAGTTCAACGTTCTTGAGTGCACCGATCACCCGGTCGTGCCACTGCGGGGCGCACTCGGGCCTGGGCGGCATGTCGCCCGATTTGCCAGTGCCCGGGAAGCAGAAGCCCATGGGCATGATCGCGGTCAGCGAGTCGTCGTAGAAATCATCAGCCGAGATGCCCATCCACTGGCGCAGACGCTCGCCCGAATTGTCGTTCCAGGGCTTGCCCGTCTCGTGGGCGATCCGGCCCGGTGCCTGCCCGATGACGAGGAGCCTTGCGCTCGAGCGCCCCGCGATCAGGGGCCTCGGGCCGAGGGGCAGATCGGGCGCACACGTCGTGCACGCGCGGACTTCTCTCAATATCGGGAGTGATCGGCCGGCCATGGATCGGGCCAACCCATCGGCGGTTTTGTTTATTGCCCGCTCTCTACAGGCCGCCGAGTTCGAGGACGACCCAGACGGTGTACGAGCCGTTGGCGTTGGGGTTGGTCGCGGCCTGGACCACGCGTTCGCGCTGACCGGCGTCCGCCATTGTGAGGGCGGATGCGCGGGCGGTGTCGATCGCCTGACGACGGGCCTCGCGAAGATCGCCCGCGGTGGCTGTGCCGCTGGCCTGGACCGCCCCGCTGCTGACGCGCGCGGGCTTGTCGATCCACCACTCGGGCGTCCAGCCGGTCTGCACCGGGGTCGTTACAGCCTGCCTCGGCGGATTCGTCTGCGCGGGGGCTTTGGTGGTCGGCTGGCTCGACGCCTGATTGCCGGGGCGATTGGTGGATGTGGCTGCACCGCTCGAGCCGGTGCTCTGGCAGCCGACGAGGAGTGTCACAACAGCGATAGAGCAGATCAGACGCACGCTCAGGGCTCCTTGAACAGGGACTGCTGGTTCTTGACGTCTTTGATCCGGGCGTTGAGTTCCTGGATCTGGCGCGAGATGTCGTCGACGTTGCGGAACTGGTAGTACTCGCTGGCAAAGCGGATATAAGCCACCTCGTCGGCGTCCTTGAGGCGGACCATCACCCGCTCGCCGACGATGCGGGTGTCCACCTCGCGGTCGAACTGGCGGTGGAGTTCTTCCTCGATCTCATCGATCATGGCCGAGAGGGCGTGGGCGGGGATTTTGCGTTTGCCGCAGGCCGCGTGGATCGAGCCGCTGATTTTCTCGCGGTCGAAGGGCTCGCGGGTGCCGTCCTTCTTGACGACCAGGAGCCTCGTGGACTGCTCGACCCGCTCGTAGGTCGTAAACCGCTTCTGGCACGAGACGCACTCGCGGCGGCGGCGGATGACCTTGCCCCCATCGGAAGCCCGGGAATCGATGACCTTGTCGTCGTTGGCTTCGCAGTAGGGGCAGATCATGGAACGAGAAACCCTCCGGAGGCCCGGGGGCCTCGACGGAGGGTAGTGTCGCCGGGATGGGCCGGGGCGTCAACGACCGGCGGATTCGATCCGGGACGCCGCATCGGCTTTGTCAGCGGCATCCTTCTGATCCCAATCGCCCGATCGATCCAGAGTGGCTTTGAGAACGGACAACTCCTGCTCCAAGTGGCTGGCATGTAAGATCGCGTCGCTGATCTGCCCTTGAAGACGCTCCCTCTCGGTCTCCGTGGTTTCCAGCTTGACCTGGGCGCTGACGAGCATGTTCTTGGCTTCGTGCCGTTCCCGTTCGTCAGCGCTGCCCTTGAAGACCCGCTCGTATTCGATAATGTCCATTTTGGTGGACCAGTAGTCGTAGGTCAGCTGGCGCATGAGCTCATCGTGTGCACCGATGGTGGCCTTCGCCTTCATGAGTAAATCCGTAAGCTCGGCATACTCCTGCTCACGCGCAGCCTTCTGCTCAAGTTCCAGTTTCTGCTGGTCACGTCGCATCTTGGCGGTAGCAGCCGCCTGACGATCTTGCAGACGCGCGAGATACTCTTGCACCTCAGACTGCACTCGCTCCGGCGCGCGAACGGTCAGGATCATGCTAGTCAGAGAGATCGAACCGAGGTTGTTCTGCCAGATCTCGGGCTCGACAGTTTCGTAGAGCGGATTAAGAACGTTTCGTGATTGAATCCCATTGATGTACGGATCGGCCAGTTCCGAGAGATCGTACTCCATCAGCACCGTCTCGATCCGATCGAAGTACCGCACCGTCCCGATCTCGACGAGATTACCATCCATACGCGCAGCCAGTTCATCGAGTCCTTCAAGCCCGAGCGCTGAGTTGATGAACTGACGCACCTTGGCGTGATCGAGACCCTTTGCCGGGATCGCACGCACCTCGGTGTCGGCGTCCAGCCCTAGCGGTTCAAGGGAGCTCCAGTGCACAAAGAGCCTTGCATTCCCGGCATCTGCGAGCTTCTGGAGCATCTCGCCCAGCGTGCCCGCCTCCAGATCCTGATCGAGAACAGCGTTGTGGGCGATGCCCTCGGGCTGGACCTCAATGGCCGCGGTCGGTACGTGAAGGGGTGTCAGGGCCTTGCCCGGCAGCAACCCGGCGACACTGACTGTCAGCGCGAGACCGGCGGCGGCAAAGAGCGCGGTGTGCATGGCGATTCTCCTGCGTGAGTGGATTCGGACAGACTTGAAATTCCTGGCAAGCTGCGCGGTCTCGCCCAGCTCAGTGACAGCTTTCTGGACAGCCTCGGGCT
>CAXBOF010000458.1:0-2649 GCA_963977205.1 uncultured Phycisphaera sp.
CGGAGCGATTCTCCCTCCAATTCCACCGCTTCAGCCACAAGCCCGCCATCAATCGGCTCACCCTCGTTGGCATCGAGGAACAGATCAACCCACGCCGGCCGCTCACCGGGTGCGTACGCACTTACGCCCGTCATTCGGGAACTCGGCCGGAAGCAAAACGTTTCGGTCGTATTCGTCATGGCACGATCTGCTCCGGCTTGGTGACCACGATGTCCGTCCCGCCCAGTCGCTTCACCTGCGGGATCAGCTTGGGCAGCTCGCTCCGTCGCACCGCGACCTTGACCGCGTACCCCGTGTCCGACATGAGCCTCGACACCGTCGGCTCGCGCATGCAGGGCAACGCCTCCACGACCGCTTCCAGCACATCCTGAGCGACATTCACCTCGAGCATCACACGCTGACGCGCTTCGAGCACCGAGCCGACCAGCATCGCAAACCGCTCGATGCGCTCACGCTTGGCTTCACACTCCATCGCCGCTCGAGACGCGTAGAGCCTCGTCGACGACACCATGACCTCGTCGAGGATCGTCAGCCCGTTGGCCGCCAGCGTCGCACCCGTTGCGGTGTTATCGATAATGCAGTCCGCATCCTCGGGCGGCAAAACCTCGGTCGCGCCGTACGAAACCAGGATCGAGGCATCGAGCCCCTGCCCCGCGACCCACCCCCGCGCCAGTCGCTCGTACTCCGATGCCACGACGATCGGGCGGCTCGGCAGCCTCCCCCCGCTCAGAATCTCAGCCGGCGCCGCCGCGACCAGCCGGACACGATCGAGCCCGGTGTCAAGGATCTCGACCAGGTCCGCATCCAGCTCGCGCACCCAGTCAGCGCCCGCGAACGCGAGATCTCGCGTGCCCGCGCCGAGCATCTCGATGATCGCCCGCGGCTTGAGCAGCTTCACCTCGAACCCGGGCTCAGCGATGGCGGGCCTGTAATTCCGCGATGTGGACCGAAGCGGCAACCCCGCCTCAGCCAGCAAACGCGAGACGCCGTCGTACATCCGCCCCTTGGGGATGGCGAGTTTCAGAATGTCTGGATCAATCGTTGGACTCATGCTCGGCTCCGCTAGGGCGGCTCCGAACCGGCTTCGTCTCAGGACCAACCCTAAAACGAACAACGCCGGCACGAAGCCGGCGTTTTTGCAACTGGGATCAGCGATCCATCAGCACTGCATCACGACCGGCAACCTCTCGGGTGCGGCTGATGAGCGTGATGATGAGGCTGCTGGTACGTCATGTCAGGACTCAGACTAGCAAATCTTCCCTTCAAGTCAATCCACTCGCTCTCAATTTCGCCGACGCCCGCACAACGGATGCATTTCGCTCGCGCTTTCGCATGAATCAAACGAACCTGCTCGCCCGCACAAGCCATCTGAAAAACGACAACGCCCGGCACCAATCGGTACCGGGCGGTCCAAAGCGGGTGATCGGATTTGAACCGACGACATTCACGTTGGCAACGTGACGCTCTACCACTGAGCTACACCCGCATTCAGCCCGAAGGCTGCGGAGCCAAATCTAGCCCCGAATCCACGCAAGGTCAAACAATCTCGCGGCCGCCAGGCCCCTCAGGCCCGCAACTCACACCGAGGCCAACCTTTACCGGGCGGTCACCTTCAGTTGTTCCGCGTCCGTAGCCGCCTCGATCGCGCCCATGACGTGACCCGGGCCGTAAGCATTGGCGATCCAGGGCCCGCCATCCTGCCCGGGCCCGTAGACCGCAAGCGTCGGGATGCCCGTCTGCCCGAGCTCCCGCAGCTTCTGCCAGCCCGGCGCCGAGCGCGAGGTCAGGTCCACTTTGAGAGCCAGAACTTCATCACTCAAAAGTCGGCTCCGGACCGGGTCGACATTCAGGACCGCAGCTTCGAGCGCTTTGCAGTTGAGGCACCACTCCGCAGTGAAGTCCAGAACCACAACCTTGCCATCAGCTACGCCTTGAGCAAATGCAACCTCCGAATACTCCGTCCAGATGTCGCCGCTCCGATTGAGCTGAGTTTGGTAGTACGCAACCCACATCCCCGCTGTACTCAAGAAGCCCGCCAGTACCAGCATGACGACTCTTGGAGTGGTCTTCTGAGTGATCCGAACTGTGCGGTAGAAAAGCCATAGACCAGCAGCAGCCACAAAGATTCCTGCAGCCCACCAGTGAAGAACCTTCCCCATATACGGGAACTCTGCAACCAGCGCCAGCATCCCGGCGCCGATGAAGTACGCACCCGCCGCCATCAGCAGCAGGCCCATCACCTGCTTCACCAATTCACTGGCAGGCCCGGTCCTGGGCACGTTCTTGAGGAGCCCGGGAAACAGCGCCAGCACGAAGTAGGGCAAGGCCATCCCCACGCCCATCGAAACGAACACCGTCAGCACCACGCCCGCGCCCGCCGTCGCGGCTGCGGGCAACAGCGCCCCCACCACAAACCCGAAGCAGGGCAGACCCAGGACCGCGGTCATCACGCCGAACATGAACGAGCCCTGAGCCGAGTCCACGCTCGGATTCACCATGTACGCCTTCTGGGGCAGCTTGATCTGGAACAGCCCCATCAGGCCCGCAGCCATGATCACGATCACAAGCCCGATACCCGACGTCAGCCACCAGATGCCAAACATCACCGACGGGTCGGCCATCCCCTTGATAAACAGCACCGGGATCGCA
>CAXBOF010000459.1:0-2644 GCA_963977205.1 uncultured Phycisphaera sp.
CCTCAACGAGAGCGCCGAGGAGCAAGAACGCGATCGGAAAGTGGATGACCACAACATGGAAGCGACCGAGCATCGCAGTCGGTGACACGCCATGGTCTGTTGCATGGTCGTGGCCCTCCTCGGGTGACCCACTGTCGTGCTCGTGGTCACCATCAGCCACGTCGGACTCCTGAGCGGCATCGGCATCCTCGGGGTGATCGTGGTCATGACCCCCCGCCCCAGCCTGGCTCGTACTGCCCTGCATCGCCACAGGCATGACCTGTGCCAACGACTCGGCATAGGCCTCCGGATTCTGCTCGAAGCGGAGCACGCAGCGTCGGCAGCAGAAATACACACGCGACCCGTCGTGATCAGTGAAAAAGCTTGGGTCGACCGTCTCATCGGGCATCACCGGACACACGGTGTTGGTCAGCCCCGTCTCCTCCCCGGATGGACCCGAGGAGGAGACCTGGACCGCCATTGCGGGAGCAGCCGCGATGAACGCCAGCAGCACGAGCAGCGGTGCGAAGCGTCGGTGGTTGTTGGTCTTCATGCGTATGTCTCCTCTCAATTAGCCGTCGCCGTGTCCGTGGCGACCGTTGCCGTGATCACCATGACCGTCCTGGCCGTGGTCACCGTCCTTGTGTCCTTCCTTCACTGGGAGCTTGCCCTGCGCCTCGTGGATGGGCTTCCACGCCTCGTCGAGACGCGCCATGTACTTCGCAGGGTCAGCTTCGAACGAGGGCTGGCAGCCGCCACAGCAGAACTTGACGAGGCGATTGGCAACGACAATCTCGACAGGCTTACCCATCGACCCGAGCTTGCTGCCCTCAAGAACGGCACAGGTCTCGAGCGGATAGTCGGCGCGTTGGACCTTGATCACAGCATCATCGAGCTTCGCCATGTGCTTGGCGGGATCCGCCTCGAAGTCGCGCACACAGCCTTTGCAACACAGCCGCACGAGGCGGTTCTTATAGACGTGGTTGATTGCGATGTCCTCACCGTCGATGGCGAGCGGCTCGCCCGTCACTACGCAGGTGTCGAGTGGGTAATACGGCATCTGCTGCTTGGCAATGGCCTTATCCATTTCGGTGAAGTACTTTGCGGTGTCGGCCTCAAAGCGCCCGACACACCCGCCGCAACAGAATCGCACTTCCCGCCCTTCGATGGTCTTGATGAGTGGTTCGCCCATCGAACCAAGCTTCTGGCCCGACACCGGGCAGGTGTCGAGCAGGTACGGGTCCCCCTTCGCCTCCTTTTCGGGATTCGCGGCATGAGCATCGGCCGCGCCGGGCTCATCGCCACGCATCGCCGCGAGCACGAACGCGCTGCGACGGTTCTCTTCCCAGTTCATGAATGCCTTGTCACACCCGGGGCAACAGAAACCAACGGTCTTTCCTTCGTGTTGCACGAACGTCTTACCGTCGATCGGCTCCGCACCGATCGGGCACATCACATTGACAGGCTCGGCGGCGTGCTGAGTTGCGGATCCATGGCCAGCATGCTGGGCCATGGCCAGCGAGGCCGGAGCGGACAGGCAGAGGCATGCGATCAGAGTTGCAGATTTCATACAGTTTCTCCTTGTGCCGGTGGCACATCAGGGTCGGATGCCAAGCGAGCCGAGCGGAACTTCCACTCGGCGACCCAGCAGTACAGGATGGGAACGACGAACCAAGTGATGGAGGCGACGGCCATGCCGCCGAATGATGGGATGGCCATGGGGACCATGATGTCGGCACCGCGCCCGGTGCTGGTGAGCACGGGCAGCAGCGCGAGGATGGTCGTGGCGCTCGTCATGACGGCGGCACGGATGCGGAGATGGCCGCCATCGACGACGGCCTTGCGGATTGCCTCGATTGAGTCGGGCTTCTCGTCGGCCATCGACTGCTCGATGCGGGTCGCCATGATGACGCCGTCGTCGGTGGCAATACCGAAGAGCGCAAGGAACCCGACCCAGACGGCGACGCTGAGGTTGTACGGCTCGATCTGGAAGAGGCCGCGGAGGTTGGTCCCGAGCAGCGTCGTGTCGAGGAACCACGGCTGGGCGTAGAACCACAGCATGATGAACCCGCCGCCCCACGCGACGAAGACGCCGGTGAAGACCATCAGCGTGACGCCGACCTTGCGGAACTGGAAGTAGAGCAGCAGGAAGATCACCGCGAGCGCCAGTGGCAGCACAACGCTCATCCGCTTCGCAGCGCGTACCTGGTTCTTGTACGAACCCGAGAACTCATAGCTCACGCCCGGCGGGACGACGACATCCCCAGCGTCGATGGCGTTCTGGATGAACCGCTGTGAATCCTCGACGACGGTGACCTCGGCGAAGCCGGGCATCTTGTCGAAGAGCACATATGCGACAAGGAACGTGTCCTCGCTCTTGACCATCTGCGGCCCGCGGCGGTACTCGAGCGTGCTCAGCTCTCGTAAAGGCACCTGCGCTCCTGACGGAGTTGGCACAAGGATGTCGCCGAGAGTCTCAGGTTGGTCGCGCAACTCGCGGAGGTAGCGGACCCGGACTGGGTATCGCTCGCGGCCCTCGACGGTCATACTCAGCGGCTTGCCGCCGATGGCGACCTCGATGACTTCCTGCACATCCGCGATCGTCAGCCCGTACCGCGCAATCTTCTCGCGATCGATGTCGATTTCGAGGTACGGCTTGCCGACC
>CAXBOF010000460.1:0-2642 GCA_963977205.1 uncultured Phycisphaera sp.
TGAACAGGAAGAACAGGATGCGCACGAGCCACTCGGCAGCGTCCGGGGCCATGCGATCGATGTTCGGGAAGGTCACCGCCCACGGGTACAGGAAGATCACCTCGACGTCAAAGACCAGAAAGACCATCGCGATCAGGTAGAACCGCACATTGAACCGCTTGCGGGCGGTTCCAAAGGGGTTCATGCCGCTCTCGTAGGGGATGCTCTTGACGTCGCCGTCGCGTTTGGGACCCAGCAGCAGCGTGCCGGCGATATTGGCGACACTGAACGTGATCGCCATCATCACTACAACTGCAAGGGGGAGATAGCTGGCCAGATCCGTGGCGGCGAGTGTCGTCATGATGCCCGCATGATAGCCTCCAAATCGAGGTTTCGCGCCGACCGATTCACGCCTGCCAGCTTGACAGTCCGCCCGGCCTCCCCCGCACAACACTGTCAGGGATTCCGCCTCAAACACCCCTCTCACGCCTCCAAATCCATTGGCACGGGCTTTGCCATCAGCCAAGGACGGCACGGTCCAAAGACCGGCCCATCTTCAGACGACACACCGGCCCGCTGCAGGGCCTCAATGGCGGAGATCGACACCAGATGGCAACCAAAGAGCTCACCTTCGATACCGACGCTCGTCAGGCCCTTCTCGCCGGCGTGGAAAAGCTGGCCAAGGCCGTCAAGAGCACCCTCGGCCCCAAGGGACGCACCGTCGTCCTCGACAAGTCCTGGGGCGGCCCGAACGTGACCAAGGACGGCGTCTCCGTCGCCGAGGAGATCGAACTCTCCAATAAGACCGAGGACATGGGTGCCCGCCTCGTCAAGCAGGCCGCCAGCAAGACCTCCGACGACGCGGGTGATGGCACCACGACCGCCACCGTCCTGGCCGAGGCGCTCTTCAAGCAGGGCCTCCGCTACATCGCCGCCGGCGTCGACGCCAACGCCCTCATCCGGGGCATGAAAAAGGGCGTCGAGGTCGTCGCCAAAGCCATCGACGATTCGGCCACCCCGATCGGCACAACCAAAGACGTCCAGAACGTCGCCACCATCTCCGCCAACAACGACGCCGAGATCGGCAAGCTCATGGCAGAGGCTTTCGACAAGGTCGGCAAGGACGGCGTCATCACGATCGAAGAGGGCAAGAGCCTCGAATCCGTCGTCAAGGTCGTCGAGGGCATGCAGTTCGATCGCGGCTTCCTCAGCCCCAACTTCGTCACCAACCCCGATGACATGAAGGCCGAGTTCGAGAAGTGCCTCGTCCTCGTCCACGAGGACAAGATCGACTCCATCAGCAAGCTCGTCCCGCTGCTCGAGAAGGTCATGGAGGCCAAGAAGCCCCTGCTCATCATCGCCGAGGACGTCACGGGCGAAGCACTCAGCACCCTCGTCATCAACAAGCTCCGCGGCACGCTGCAGGTCTGTGCCGTCAAGGCCCCGGGCTATGGCGAGCGCCGCAGCGCCATGCTGGGCGATATCGCCGCCCTCACCGGCGCGACCGCCTTCATGAAGGACGTCGGCTCCGATCTCGAGAAGGTCACGATCAAGGACCTCGGCATGGCCAAGAAGATCACCGTCGACGCCGACAACACCACGATCGTCCAGGGCGCCGGCTCGCAGAAGGACATCGACGCCCGCGTCACCCAGATCCGCCGCGACATCGAGAACGCCACCAGCGACTACGACAAGGAGAAGCTCGCCGAGCGCCTGGCCAAGCTGACCAAGGGCGTCGCCACCATCGAGGTCGGCGCTGCTTCCGAGGCAGAGCTCAAGGAGAAGAAGGACCGCGTCGAGGACGCCAAGCACGCCACGCGCGCTGCTCTCGATGAGGGCATCGTCCCCGGCGGCGGCACCAGCTTCATCCGCGCCCGCGCCGCGATCGAGAAGATCCGCGAGTGGAAGGCCGTCTTCGGCAAGGACGACGCCGTCACCTCGAGCGACATCGGCGCGACCAAGTACGACTACGCCGCGGGCCTGAACGTCGTCTTTAACGCCCTCGAAGTCCCCCTCCGCACCATCGCTGACAACGCCGGCGTCAAGGGCAGCGTCGTCGTCAGCAAGGTCGAGGACCAAACCGGCAACACGGGCTACAACGCCCTGACCGGCGTCTACGAGGACCTCGTCAAGGCCGGCGTCATCACCCCCGCCAAGGTCGACCGCCTCGCCCTCCAGAACGCCGCCAGTGTCGCGACCGTTCTGCTCGCCGCCGATTGCATCATCACCGACAACCCCGAGCCCGCCGGAGACCACGGCCACGGCGGCGGCGACCCGATGGGTGGCATGGGCGGAATGGGTGGCATGCCAGGCATGGGCGGCATGCCGGGCATGGGTGGGATGGGCTTCTAAATGGAGCAGTCACCCGTGATTGAAGTAATGGTCAGGCATTCACATGAAGAGGTCGTTGTAAACAGAGTATTACGTCTCACAATTAACAACAGATTGATGAATCGAGATCGCCATAGCGGGACTCGTCTGTATTCCTTCCAAGTCGAGAGCATTGGAGGGAACTGGGGTTTGTCGGTGGGAGATCAGTTTGAATTCGAAGACTCTGTTCATGGAATTACTGACAGTGGTATTAAACGGTTTCTTGAGCAACTAATCGTTGAATCACCTCTGAACGAAAGCTTGCTCGGCGAGTATTCGCTTTCATGGAAGTA
>CAXBOF010000461.1:0-2639 GCA_963977205.1 uncultured Phycisphaera sp.
ACAACCTCGCCCTTGTATGTGAGGGCCGGCGCGGTCGCGGTGCCGGTCTTGCCCCAGACCTTGACGCCCGGGACATCGAACATGTCGAACATCTCGCCCGAGGGAAGGGTGACATGGTTGGCGGTGCCGTCGCGGTCGTTGACGACCATGTCGAGGCCTTGGAGCGCTTCGTCGACGATGGCTGGGTCGAACCCAAGGTCGACGGGCTGGGGCATGTCACCGGCGACGATAGTGGGTTTGATGCGCACGCCGCCGCGAGCGAGTGTGGCGAACGCGTCGGCCGCGTGCACGGGGGTCCATGCGACGGGGCCCTGCCCGATGCCCATCAGAATGGCATCGGAATCGCCCACGCCGTCCGGGTTGTTGTTGAAGCCGAGCCAGCCTGCCAGTGTGTTGTCGAGCGGGAGGTTGAGGTCTTCACCGACACCGATGGAGCGGTAGAAGTCGACGATGCCCTTGGAGCCGAGCCGCTGACCGAGTGTGTAGAAGTAGATATTGCATGAACCCTTGATGGCCTCGGCCCCGCCCGGGGTGTGCCCGAACTGGGCGTCGTGGGTGGTGCCGAACTGCTTGTAGATCCAGCAACGGAGCATCTCGGGCTCGTGCGGGTAGAAATGGCCCGTGCAGGAGATGTGCTCGTCGAGTCCGACAACGCCGGCTTTGTGCGCGCCGCAGAGGACAAGCGCCTTGGCGATCGAGCCGGGCGGCAGCGGCATGGAGACGGCCTTGTTCGTCGTGGGCCTGCGGATGAGCATGGTGCGGGCGCGTTCATCGGGATCAGCAAACGTGCCGAGGGTCGTCGGGGTCGACACCATCGCCAGGATCTCGCCCGTGTCGACATCGATCACGACCGCGGCTCCGTCGAGCGAGTCGCCCACGTTCATGACGAGCGGGCTCTCGGGGTTGTCGGGGTCCAGCCGTTCGCGGTTGTTGTGCCAGGGCTGGACGCGCGCCAGGCCCAGCTGCGGATCCAGCAGCGCCTGGATGCGGGCCTGGAGCATGACATCGATGGTCAGCGTGATGTTCTGGCCGAAGGTCATGGGCTCGTCGATCGCTTCGGACTGATCGATACGCTCGATGCGCACGCCCCGCAGACCCCGGAGCGTGCTCTCGAGATTGCGCTCGAGGCCCCGGCTGCCGACCATGTCGCCCGGGAAATACTGCCCCCGGTCCACGGAGCCGCTGGGCGTGTTGAGCGTGGATCGGGCATTGAGCGTTTGGCTGGAAAGGATTTCTTGCTCGCGTGCTTCGGCGTCTTCGAGGTATACCTGCCTGCGGACGCTGCCCAGGATGTGCGAGGCGACGCCTGAGACGTGCACGCTGGTGGTCGTATCTACCGCGAGCGGCTTTGGAAAGACGGAACGGTCGATCTCGACGTCCATCTCTTCGAGCGGGTACTCGCGCTTGCCGGAATCCAGCACGAACAGACCCGGCAGGAACGGGATGGTCTCGTCGTTTGGATCACGCTGACGGGCGAGGCGGCTCAGGCGGAAGCCGACCTCGTCGCTGACCTCGGGCACGATGACGCTTGGCGTGGTCTCCTCGGACATACGGATGTTGGCGTTCTTCTCGATGCGGCGCTCGGCCTCGACGGTGATCTCCTCGGCGAGGACGTACCGGAGGCGCTCCTCGGTTGTTTCGAGATCGGGGCGGTCGAGGTCATCGAGGCGGGTTGTGAGCTCTTCTTCGGTGATGCCGAGATATTGCGCCAATGAACGGAGTTCCTCTGCGGCGCGCAGGCGGCGGACGAAGCTGGCCATCGTTTGGACCTGCTGGCGGACCTCGATGCGTTTGACATCGATCTCGGCGCGGCTCTTGCCGGTTTCCTGAGCCAGCACATTCCACATGCGGTCGACAGCGGCCCGGTACATCGGCTTGGTTTCTTCGATGAGCTGCGTCCGCTGGTCGCGGCTGAGCTTGGCCCAGTCCGAGCCGCGATCACGCCTGGCGCGGGCGGCTGCGTTGCGCTCGACCCATTCGCCCGAGAGCACGCGATAATCGACGGCGATATCGAAGCTCGGGCGGTTGTGCGCCAGGACGCGGCCCTTGCGGTCGACGATCTGGCCCCGCACCGTGGGCGACCAGCTCATGCGCACCAGACGCTGCTGAGCCTCGGCCAGCAGCTTGTCGCCCTTGAGGATGGTGAGCCTCGAGGCCTGGGCTGCGAGGATCGACAAGCCGAGAACGACGAGCGTCGCCACGAGGACGAGCCGTCGAGCACTTGCGCTCTGGATCAGTTGAGTGAGTCTCACGCTCCCGGTACTCCGTTACCGCGCCGCTTGCATGGTACGGGCGAATCGGAGGCGGGGCTTAGCCTTCGGATTTATCGCGGGTGATCTGGGCGTAGGCGTTGTGAGAGTGGATGGACTCGAAGTTCTCTGAGTCGATCTCGTACCACGTGATGCGATCCTGCTTGTCGAGCGCCAGAGCCAGATCGCGGATGATGTCCTCGACGAATTTGGGGTTGTCGTAGGCGGCCTCGGTGACGTACTTCTCGTCGGGGCGCTTCAGGACGGCATAGACGGGGGAACTGGCGGCCGATTCGAGGATCTCGACGAGGTCCTCGATCCAGAGGGTGCCCTCGAATTTGACGCGGGCGGCGATGCGGCAGCGCTGGTTGTGGGCGCCGTAGGCGGATA
>CAXBOF010000462.1:0-2628 GCA_963977205.1 uncultured Phycisphaera sp.
GCTGTGTCCGGCCTTGTTTCCTGCGTTCTCTCCGACAATGCTCCCGCCAGTCGCGCGCCATGTGTTTCCCGACAGGTCGTAGAGCCGCACCAGCCCGGACTGGGTTCCCGCGTCCGCGTCATCGTTCTGAGGCGCGCCGACGGCCAGACGAGTTCCATCGCCGGACAGCGACACAGAGTACCCCGAGAGGTCACTGTCGCCACTCCCGACAATGTCAGGGCCAACTTGCGTCAAGGTGGGCCCCGCCACGTCGTACACGCGCGCGAGCCCCGGGACGCCCACGTCCGTGTGGGATGCGCCAATGGCAATCCGAGTTCCCAAATCCGAAAGGGAGACGCTGATGCCCTTTTCGCCGTTCGCAGTGGTGCCCTCGATTGTCGTTTGCAGAACCCACCCGTTTACAATGTTTTGATACACCTTCGCGTGGCCCACTCCCACGGCGCCAGCCGAGTCACTGTCGATTGCACCAACCGCCAGATACTGCCCATCGGACGACAGGGACACACTGGTCCCGAATTTGTCGCCATTGGCGCTTCCTTGGACAAGCCCAAATGGCTGGTAATCTGAGCCTTGATAGGCATGCACGGTTCCCTTGGGATGGTCTGGCGATCCGACGGCAACCGTGCCCCCGTCGTCAGAAAGCGAGACGCTGTGCCCGAACCGGTATGAGGATGCTGGCGTGGTCCCCGCTTGCGGGCCTTGCCTAGTGATGCGATGGGTCCACTCGTCGTTCTCAAACTTGTAAATGTGAAACCTTCCATAGTAAAAGTTGAAAAAAACGTGATCTGTCGCGTGCATCGGCTCTCCGATGGCAACCGTGTCGCCATTGGCCGAAATCGCGACGCTGTATCCAAACTGGTCGTGGGGCACATCCGACGACCCGTCCTCGGTGATGGTCGAGCCTTTCTGGGTCCATGCGCCTCCGACCAAGTGGTAGACGCGCACATGGCCATCCCCGCCTGCGGTGGAAGATGCACTGGGGTCATCCTCACTATTCTTGGGCGTCCCAACAACGACGAAAGACCCGTCGGCCGACGTGTCCACGCTCCACCCGCTCAAGTCTCCATTGTCTTCTCCTCGGATTTCCTGGCCGACCTTGTCCCACGACGCGCCGTACGCACCCGCGATTAGCAACGAAAGAATAACCGCCCGCATCCCAGGTATGTTCCGCGTGCGTTTGGGGCCTCTTATAGAGACCCCTCGGCCAGCTGTGGAGTCGAGTGGAATCCGAACGCTCTATGTGTGTGTGTCGTGTGCTACCCCGATGCGCCGGCTGCGGTGGCGTGCCGGGCCCGGCGTATATCAAGTGCGGCTGTGCGCTCAAACGGCACATGGTCGGCGTTTTTCATAGGGCCGCTGCTGCAGTGGCGGTCGGCGCGCTCGTGCTCTTTGGCGCGCACGCCGCAGTGGGAGTGCACACCCGCCTCCAGTCGTACGCCGCAGGCACATTCCGCCCAAAAATCGAAGTCGTCATCAAAAACTACTACGAAGCCCGTCGCGGCAACGTCGCGGCCATCGTGGACAACTTTTGCGCATTGCCGCAGGTCAAGACCATCACAGTCTTGTACGAAAACGCCTCCGTCGTCGGCACAGGATGCCCGAAAGCAGTGTACAAAAAGTCAAAGGCGTCCATCTTTGAGCGCTACAACGGGTGCGCCGACGTCAACAATTACGTGCTCACCAACGACGACGACATCCTCATCCCGCACTGGAGCTTCAACGCCATGGTCGTCGCAGCAAAACAAAACCCCAACAGCATCGTCGGATCCTTCGGCAGAAAAGGCGACCCCGCCGCAACAGAACCCTACGCAAATCCCTTTGGCGGCTTTGGAGAAAACCTCGTCCTCGTCGGCGCAGCCCTGTACCCATGCAAATTCCTCACAGGATTCAGAAACTTTATCCATCGCCACGCGGAACACAGCCTCGAACACTGCGACGACATCATCTTCAATCGCTGGATCAAATTCAGATACGCAGCACACACCGTCGTCGCACCCAGGTGGTCCCTGAGACCCATCAGATACCTCAACGACAGCTCCGGTGGCCTCCACGGATCATCCGACGCATGGGCAACCACCCGCAACAACTGCGTCCAATGGGCTTGGCAAAACGTCAACACCACAACAGTCCACACACAATAACCCCGCATCGCATCGCATCGCATCGCATCGGCCTTTTTTCGCCGCTGCGCGGCGTCCGGAATTCGCGGGGGTATAGCCGATGGCGTTGTGGTGCCGGCCACATCCATTGGGCTCGAAGTTCGCGGACTTTGGATTCTTCTTGCTCATGGTTCTCGAGTTGTGGCGTCGTCTCTGGCCCGAAATCGCACTGCGGTGGGCGGACGCGACGTTCGGCGCCCAAATTTGGGCGCGGGCGACGTTTGCGGGCTACTTCCATCGCAGGTTGGCTGCGGCGTTGTTGGCTGGGTTTCCGTCGCGGTGGATGACGCGCCGTGTGCCTGACTTGTTCGGCACCCAGAGCGACGCGACGATGTGGCTGAGCGGCGTTCTGGATCCGGGGAGGACTCTGACGCCGTCGGCGCGGACGATGGGCCGGACCCTCTCTCCCGGACGGTCGAGCCCACCGGGGTCGTGTGGCCGCGCGGGCGGACGCAGTCTATTGGATAAT
>CAXBOF010000463.1:0-2620 GCA_963977205.1 uncultured Phycisphaera sp.
GGGTGTACGCCGGTGCTCAGCCCGCACGCGGATATGGGCGATCCGATCTGGTTTGCGGTCAACGATCGCATCCCGCCGTACAACACAGAGATGACGCTCGTTTTGAGTGTTCTTGAAAGGCCAGCCGCTCAAGAGGAAGACGAGCCGGTCAGCGGTTCAACTGAAGAGTGAGCGTTTTGTGGTTGCCGTCCTCGTCGATGACTTCAAACTCGGCGGGTTCGCCATAGATGAAGTTCCCCCTGCCAAGAACGGCAAAGGCGGCGAGCCGATCGGAGACCTCTTCGCCGTTGATCGACGATCTCCTGCCCGGGCTCGAAGCCCGCGCGATAGGCGGCAAATCGTCTGTCGACACCCGCGATGTAGATCCCACCATCCGCGTATTCATTGATACCCAGCCCCGCGCGGCCGGCAAGAATCGGCCCAACGCTGTCCTCAAAGAGATTCTCGACGGGGAACTCGGCCAGCGAGACGGGGATCTGGATCTCCTGCCCGTCACGCCAGAGGGTGATATCCATCCGCGAATCGGGCTTGGCGGTCGAGACGACCGAGCGGAGCTGGTGCCATTTCGTGATTCGGTTGCCGTTGATCTCGGCGATGATGTCGTTTTCCTGGATGCCTGCGCGGTCGGCGGCCTGTCCGGGGGTGACGCCCCCGACGAGCACGCCCTGCCCGTGGAAGTTTCCGTCGGGGTCCTTGATGGGGATCTCCGCCGAGACGCGCCCGCCGCCGGTGATGCCCAGAAAACCCCGCCTGACCTCACCAGTCTGGATGATCTGATCGACCACGCTCTCGATCACGCCCAGCGGGATGGCAAAGCTGATGCCCGCGCTCTGTCCCTCGCGATCGCCCGAGCTGTTGCGGCCCGTGGCGATGGCGACATTCATGCCCACAACCTTGCCGTGGATGTCCACGAGCGGGCCGCCCGAGTTGCCGGGGTTCACGGCGGCATCGGTCTGGATGTAATTGGTAAACGTGTTGCCCGAGCCGCGCGTTTCGGGGTTGCGTCCGAGTCCCGAGACGATGCCCTCGCTCATCGAGAACTTGAAGTTGAAAGGCGAACCAAACGCGAAGACGCGCTCGCCGATGCCGACGCGGTCGCCCGTGGCGCGGCGCATCGGGATGAGACCCACTCCCGGATCGATCTTGACGATGGCGATATCGGTAAAGGAATCCGAGGCGACGAGTTCGCCCATCTTCGTGCGGCCATCGGCAAATTCGATGCGGATCGTGTCGGCCCGGCTCACAACGTGGGCGTTTGTGACGATGTGCCCCTCGATGTCGTAGACCCAGCCCGCGCCGGACGAGCCCGTGCCCACAAACGAGTTCGGGTCCGAGATGCCAACCTCGATGTGAACGGTCGAGGGCTCAACAGAAGTCGCGATGTTCGTGATGGCCCGGTCTATGCGTGCGAGGATGTCGTCGGAATCGAGCGATTGACGGGCAAGAAGCACCTCGGCCGAGGTGCTGGCGAAAATCATCTGCCTGACCGCAGCCGGTCCAGCAAAGAGCACAGCCGCAGCCGCGAGAAATACAACCAGGGCTGGGCCGATCGCCACGAACTTCCGCATGGAGACATCCTCCACTGCCTTCGCCGCTACTGACGCAACGAGGCATCGTTCTTCCTACCGGCCAAGCCCGCAAAGGCTCCGCCCCGAACCGGTCAGTGCCGACTTTGGCATCGGCTCACTCCCGGGTTCGCCAAATCGAGCCATCCGGTTGCGAACCCGCACCGAACAACTTTGGCCCGGCTGATCCGCGTCACCGGCCCAGGGCGCCAGTCTATCGGACGCCGCCCACGCCGCCAGACACAACATCCGGATCCAACCGACAGGTCGATCCAGAGTGGCCCGTGGACCGCTTACTGGCTGTAGAAGCGATCCACTTCGCCGTCCCGCATCGAGTAGCCCTTGCCCCCGATATCACGGTGCGAGACCCGTTTGACCCAATCAGCGGCGGCCTTCTGGTACTCGATACCCAGTGACGCCGACCGCTCGGCAAACCGTGGCGGAGCGTCGGTCATTCCCAGCAGATCCTGTACGACCAAGATCTGGCCGTGACACGCCGGGCCGGCCCCGATGCCGATCAGGGGCACGCTCGTCTCGCGGAGCACGCGCTCGGTCACCTCGGGCGGGACCGCCTCGATCAGCAGCAGCACCGCGCCGGCCTGCTCGAGCGCGATCGCGTCAGCGACGATCTGCTCGGCCTCCCGGGCGATCCGCCCAGCCGAGCCGTAGCCGCCGGCTAAGGCCGCGGTCGAAGGGCGAGCGCCGACATGCGCGCACACGGGCACGCCTGCACGCGTCATCCGATCGACAAGCGGCGCGAACGTCTCATCGACCTCGAGCTTCACGCAGTCGGCTTTGCCCTCGACCAGGAATCGCCCCGCGTTGACCATCGCTTCATCAGCGCCGGCCTGATAGCTCATGAAGGGCATGTCCGCCATCACCAGCGTATTGGGCGCGCCGCGTTTGACCGCAGCAGACAAGATAATCGAGAAATCCAGCGGCATATCGATCGTGCGGTCGTAGCCGAGAATCACCTCGGCCCCGCTGTCGCCCACGAGCAGGACCGGCACGCCCGCCCGCTCGAGCCAGCGCGCGGTGGTCGCGTCGTAGGCTGT
>CAXBOF010000464.1:0-2617 GCA_963977205.1 uncultured Phycisphaera sp.
ACCATCGAGAAGCTCCCGCCCGTGGCGGTGAAGGACAACGAGCCGATCCGCTTGGCCGTCATCGGCACGGGCGGCATGGGCACGGGCCACTGTCACGCGATCATGAATCTGACGGAGCAGGGCAAGACCAACACGCAGATCGTCGCGGTCTGCGATGTGAACCAGGTCCGCATGGCCGATTGCCAGAAGGCGTGTCAGGACAAGCAGGGCATCGCGGTTGACGCGTACGTCGACTACCACGACGTGCTCCGGCGCGATGACATCCACGCGGTGCTGATCGCCTCAACCGAGCACTGGCACGCGCAGCACGCGATCGACGCGCTGAACGCGGGCAAGGACGTGTACTGCGAGAAGCCCATGACCCTGGACCTCGACCAGGCGCTTGATCTGCGTAAGTTCGTGCTCGACAACCCCGACCGTATCTTCCAGGTCGGCACGCAGATGATGATGCTGCCCAAGTACATCGAGGCGCGCAAGGCGATCAAGGCCGGCGCGATCGGCAAGCCCGTCTGGAGCCAGACGAGCTACTGCCGGAATTCGAAGACTGGCGAGTGGAACTACTACGGCCTCGACGACCGCTGGGTGCCCGGCACGAACGTGGATTGGAATGCGTGGCTTGGGTATCTCGGCCCGCGCGAGTGGGACCCGAAGGTCTACGCCCGCTGGCGCCGGTACAAGGATTTCTCGACGGGCATCATCGGCGACCTGCTGGTGCACGTGATGACGCCGCTCATCATGGCCGTCGACGCGGGCTGGCCCGTGCGTGTCACCGCTTCGGGTCATCATCTCGTCGATCTGGAGATGGAGAACCCGGACCAGGTCAACCTGAACGTCGAGTTCGAGGACGGACACACGATGATCGTCGCCGGCTCGACCGCCAACGAGGTGGGTCTTGAGACCATGATCCGCGGCCACGAGGCGAACATGTACCTCAACAGCCGGCACGTCGATATCCGCCCGGAACGCATCTTCGTCGACGAGGTCGATCAGCGCCGTATCGAGTGCCCGGACATCGGCAACGACCAGGACCAGCTGCGTCTGAACTTCCTCGAGTGCATCCGCACACGCACGCCGGCGGTCAGCAACATCGACCTGGCCTCGAAGGTCATGGTTGCTGTCGACCTTGCCACCCGCAGCATGTGGGACGGCCGGGCGTACCGCTTCGACCCGAAGACGATGCGCTACAGCCGCATCTGATCGTGCGTGCGCGATGAATCACCATGCTTCTCACCCGGACGGAGGCTCAATCGGCCTCCGTCTGGCTTTGTCGGCGATGGGCACGCGATTTGAGCTGCTGCTTACGGATGATCGCGATGAACACGAGCTGCGCGCTGCGGGCGAGACGGCTCTTGAGATCATCCAGGACTGGCACGACCGCCTGAGCATTTTTGACAAGGGCTCGCTTGTCAGCCGGATCAATACCGAAGCTCAGGATCAGCATGTGCGCATCGACCACGACTTGCTGGATCTGCTCAAGGCATGCCAGCGGTGGCATTCGATGACCGAGGGCGCGTTCGATATCGCTGTCGGCTCGCTCATGGAGCACTACGGCTTTAGAGACGCATCGCCCACCGATCGCATCCCGCTTTATGGCATGGGGCGTGTCGAGATCGATGAAGATGCAATGACTGTGCGTTTCTCGGAGCCGGGCGTGAAGCTTGATTTCGGAGCCGTCGCCAAGGGCTGGGCGATCGATCGGGCGATGGATGAGCTGCGCGAGGCGGGCGTGACCAGCGCTCTGCTTCACGGCGGAACGAGCACAGTCGGGGCGATCGGCAATGCACCCAGCGGCGACCCTTGGCGCGTGCGCATCGAGGACAACGAGCACGCGCCGATCGTGTTGCTCAGCGAAGCATCGCTCTCGGTCAGTGCGCCCAAAGGGCGTTTGAACGACCGGCAGGAGGGGCATGTCATCGATCCTCGCACGGGCAAACCCTCGGTGGGTGCTCGGCTGGCGGCGGCGATCGCTGTATACAGCGGCGAGACCGATGCGCTTTCGACGGCTTTGGTCGTGCTTGGCGCGCGCCCGGGCTCGATCTCACAGGACGTTGTCAGTATCCTCTCTGCACAAGGCTCGACGCCGGGGGGATGGACCGTCGCGGGCGACGCGGCGGGAAGAGTCATCACGTACGAATCTGATCAAGAAGGGCAGCAGACACAATGAACAACAGGCGCGAGTTTCTGGTGAAGACGGCGGGTGGACTCGCGGCGGCGGCTGTGCTGCCCGAGCTTGGTTTCGTAAAGCTGCCCGATTCCCGCGCCGGTCTGCGCGTGGGCGTCATCGGTGCCGGCCGTCAGGGACGTTCGATCCTGGGCGAGCTGACGAAGATCGCCGGCGCGGAAGTCGCGGCCGTGTGCGATGTCGACGAACGCCGGATGGAGGCCGGCCTGCGCCGCTCGGCGGGTGCCGAGGGCTTTGGTGATGTTGCGGCGATGCTGAAGTCGGGCAAGGTCGATGCCGTCGCGATCGCCACGCCGACACCGACGCACCCCGAGGTCGCCAAGCAGTGCATCGAGGCGGGTGTGCACGTGTTCCTCGATGGCCCGCTTGCCAATACGGTCGAAGGTTGCAGCGAGATCGTCACCGCGGCGCGCTCGGCCAAGGGCGTTGTTGCCT
>CAXBOF010000465.1:0-2614 GCA_963977205.1 uncultured Phycisphaera sp.
AGTTTGATCTCTCCGCCGACACGGCAACCGTCGATGACGTCGTTCATCCGGTTCATGCAGCGCAGGAACGTGCTCTTGCCGCAGCCGGAGGGTCCGAGGACGACGGTGGTCTGGCCCTCTGGGAGTTCGAAGTCGAGCCCGTTCAAGACTTTCTGGTTGCCGAACGATTTTTCGAGGGCACGAATAGTCAGGATGGGCTGCGGGTGTTCGTCCGATTGAGCGTGCTTCGAGTTGAGGTCGATGTTGGGCACGTACGATTGTGGCCACGGCCCGGCCCGTTTCCACCACAGGCCGGTTTCGGGTTTGTGAAGCCGGGCGGTGGAGATTCCGGTATCCGCTTTCATGGCTGGAAGCCAGAGAGGCCGACCGGATGAGCCGATGATGAGTAGAGAAGGCAGCAGGGACGCGCATGGGGATTTACGACAGAGATTGGGGCACATCGGAGAACCGGGGCTGGTGGGCCCGGGTGTTCGGTGATGGGGAAAACCCTCTGCGGTGGTCGCTGCCGCTCTACAAGGCGTGGGGGATCGCGGTCCGCATCCACATCGTCTTCGTGATCATCATCGCTGCCCGGCTCATCGGCACGGTCCGCGAAGACGCGATCGGGTTCCAGTTCATGCTGGTCTGGTTGGCCGGGCTCTTCCTGCTCGTGCTGCTCCACGAGTACGGGCACTGCATCGCCTGCCGAAAGGTCGGGGGCGAGGCGGACGAGATTCTGATGTGGCCCTTGGGTGGGCTTGCGTACTGCTTGCCGCCCAACACGTGGCGGGCGAATCTGATCACGATCGTGGGTGGGCCGCTGGTCAATGTGATCTTTGTGCCGATCCTGGCCGGGGCGATTCTGGCGCTGGGTGGCGGGTGGAACAACGTCTTCTTCGATCCGTTTGATATCGGCGGGGCGGCCAGCGAGGCGATGGCTCTCGGGTTCGTCAGTTGGATCGTCTGGTCGCTGCACTTCTCGAACCTGTTCATGCTCGCGTTTAATCTGCTGGTGCCGATGTACCCGCTCGACGGCTCACGGATCCTGCACGCCCTGATCTGGCGCAAGGCCGGCCGAGGCCGAGCGGACATGCTCATCACCCGGATCGGGCTCGTCACCGCGGTCGTCTTGGCGACGGTTGCGATCGTGGCCGGGCAGATGATTCTGCTCGGGATCGCGCTCTTTGGCGGGTTGGTGAGCTACCAGGAAATGATCCGGGCCAAGTTTCTCGATGGCCCGGACGAGGATTGGTCGATGTCCTTCCAGCCGGACGACGCCCCCCCGAGCGGGGGGAAGGACCCAAAGCCCGCTGTTGATCCCGAAGAGATCGACCGGATATTGGCCAAGATCTCGAGCCAGGGCATGCAGAGCCTGACTCGCAGTGAGAAGAAGAAACTGGGCAAGGCCAGTTCACAGAAAGACTAGAGACGCAAAGCGAGAAAACACTCGACCATGGGCATCGCAGACAGAGCGTATATCCGGGAGAACGGCGGGCGCTCGGGCGGCGGCATCGGTCGCGGCTCGATGGGGCACGGGCGTCTGTCGATCGTGGGCTGGCTGATCATTATCAACGTCGCGGTCTTTCTGATCGATCTGGTCTTGCCGGTAGTCAACATCAAGGACTACTCCCAGCAGATCACCGGCGCCAACGATCAGCAACTCCTCGAAGCCCAAAACATGTCTCAAGCGCCGCAAAGGCAGCACGAGCTCGGTCGGCCATGGACAAGGGTCACCAGTGTTGATCCTGCGACCAGAACGATCGAGTCAGAGCAATACAGGACGTGGCACCTGCTCAACGGGTTTGGTCACTTCTCGCTCTTGCACGGCTTTGTCAAACTCGAAGTCTGGCGCGTAGTGACATATCAGTTCTTGCACGCCAATTTCATGCACCTCTTCTTCAACATGTTCGGGCTCTTCATGTTCGGCGGCATGGTCGAGCAGTACCTCGGGCGGAAGCAATTCCTGTCGTATTACCTACTTTGCGGCATATCTGGCGGCTTGCTCTATCTGATCTTTGTCGCACTGGCGGCGATCAATGTCCCGCTGCCCGGCACACTGGCGGCGACGTCGATCACGACGCCATTGATCGGCGCCTCGGCGGGGGTGTTTGGTGTCGTCATCGCGTGCGCCAAGATCAGTCCGGATCAGCGCGTGATGCTGCTCTTCCCACCGATCCCGATGAAACTCAAGTGGCTCGCGTACGGCTATGTCGCCTTCGCGGCGGGCAATCTGATTCTCGGTGGTCAGAACGCCGGCGGCGATGCGGCCCATATCGGCGGCGCGATCGCGGGGTATTTCTTCATCCGCCGCGTGCATCTGCTGAGAGGGTTCCTCGATTTCGGACTCGGGCCTGCACCACGCGGCCAGAGCCCGGGCCAGAACACGCGTCTCCAGAAGAAGGCGGACAAGATCCTGGACAAGGTGCGTGACAAGGGCATGCAGAGCCTGACCGAGCGGGAGAAGAAGGTACTTCAGAAGAGCTCACGCGATGCAGGGGGCCGTCCTTGAGCGGTCCGATCCAGTTTGAGATCACACATCACTGCAAACGAACCGGGGCCCGCGTGGGGACGGTTTCGACGCCTCACGGCTCGTACGACACGCCGGCGTTCATGACGGTGGGCACGCGGGCGACCG
>CAXBOF010000466.1:0-2613 GCA_963977205.1 uncultured Phycisphaera sp.
TGGTGGGGGCGCGCGGCCCAGTATATGGATCGGTGGGATGGATCTCACACTGAGTTCTTGGATATGAGTAATCCTCAGCACATGAATAGTGTGTATCAGCAGCTCGATTTGGCTCAGCAGGCCGGCGCGACCATGATTGGGCTGGATGCGTTCACCCACGAGCGCATGCCCTCCTGGGATCAGATCGAGTACATCACGGGACTTCAGCAGCGGTACCCCGAGATGTCGTTCATCGTGGAACCCATCGCCAGCGACTTGGTGAATCGCATCACGCCAACATTTCTGAAGGCTTGGCAGTCTCACGACGAAGCGGTGGATGAGACAGATATGCACCGCGTGAACACGCCGCACTATCTCTCGGATCTCGTCTTGCCGGGACATGAGATCTGGGGCTACTTCCGTTATCCGAATCTGACAGCGAGCATGGATAATCTGGTGAGCTCTGAGCGTCTCCAGCGTGATACGGAGCGTTTGGCTCGGAACGGCTACATCCCGATCATGGCCAGCAGGGTGCCGCTGCGGAACCCGCAGCTGGCCACCGCGGACGCGACATGGTTGACGACCGTGCCGAGCATGTTCTCTGAGCCCACGCCCCCCAACGGTGATGGTGGCGGGGGCGGTGATGGGACCGATGATGGCGATAGCGGCGACAACGGGAATGGAGATCGATCGGGAGACAACTCCGGAGACAGCGGCGGCACGGGTGACGAGGGAGACAAGATTCCCCCGCCCGGCGGCGAGGACGACAAGCCCACCGCCAAGCCGGACGACAACCTCGAGCCCAAGCGCGTCTTCGTCATCACCCTGCCCGACGGTCGTCGGCTCAAGATCAAACGCGATCGGTGAGTCGCGGGCGAGATCGGCCAAGGTCGATGTCGTTGATTCCGGCGCTCAGGGGTAGCCCTTGGTGGTCCTTGCCACTGTCGGTGGCTGCAGAAAATAGACCCCCACTACGAGGCAATTGCAACGCTGATTTGGGGAAAGCGCACTGAAAATCGTGCCTTTCATCCAAATGCTCACCGCCCACGACTGATAAATGGGCAACGAGGTCCATTTCGAGATTGACCCTGCGGAATACCTGCATGAGCGGGTCCCGGGGAGGGTGGGCCGCAATGCACCGGGAGAGGTGCGTGGGGAATGTGTAGACGTGAGCGACTCAAACCTGAACCAGATTCATATCCCGTTGCGTCTGACATATCTCGGATCGGCTAGCGCAGCAGCAGCAGCTCGATGCCCGGCAGGACAGCCGCAAGTCGAAACGCTTTCCGATTGAGGTCAGCAAGAAGGTTGTGATCGAGTTCGAGCGATCGGACGGCCGTGTGACGGCCGACGCGGTGCTGCGCGACATGTCCGAAGAGGGCATGGGTCTCTGGATTGGCTCTTTCATCCATCCCAATACGCACTGCTGGATCACGGTGATGTCGGACCACGGGCCGGAGTTCGAGATCGAGGGCGAGGTGCGGTGGTGCAGGCACTTCACGCACGCGGTGCACGAGATCGGCATCAGCATGAACCGCAAGAACGCGAACATCCTTTCCGAGACGCTGTCGGAGCAATCCAACAAGCTTGCCAGCGATGTGGCGGATCTGACTTCGATGATCCGGCTGGTGCTTCAGAAGGTGCACCCGCACCTGGCCGAGGGTCTCTCGCCCGAGCTGACTTCGGAGATCTACAACGAGCTCAGCTCGCTGATTGAGTAGATGGGTCCGTGCGGATGCCGGCGTGGGTCCCGGCGGAATTGAAACGCTGCTAATACTTGTATAACAAACACTTACGCCACATCGAGGGGTTTTCTTTTCGCGTTTGGTCTTGGCGGATCGTGGAATTTGATGGCGATGTGTCTTTCGTGGGCTTCGGTCTTCGGTGAGGATGTTGGGGGCGAGCCGCCTCTGATGACACTCAAACTCGAACCGGAGCACGCTGATGAACCCAAGAACGAATCGCCTGCTGAGTGCGCAACTACAACTCGAACAACCCGATCGCTGATGTGAATCAAGACGGCGTGGTGTCGCCGGCGGACTTCAGCGCGTGGGTGAGCGCGTTCAACCTTGGTGAGGGCGGGCCGGGGTGCACGGTTGATCTGGGTGCGGGCGGTCACGTGTCGGGTTCGATCTCGTATGTGGGCGATGTGGATACGTTCATTGTTGAAGCTGAGGCGGGCGATGACCTGCTGTTCACGATCGACGAGAACCCGAATACGAGCATCTACCTCAAGGTGAGTGTGTACACGCCTGACGGTGCTCTCTATGCGGTGGATTGGGAGAGCAGCGGGTTCCGGCTGGACAGGTACGATGTGCCGCAGTCCGGGACGTATACCTACGTTGTCGAGGATTACTACGGCGACTACACGGGCAATTATGAGTTCACGCTTGTGGTTGCCGACGAGCAGGTCGATCCGGGCAACGTGGATATTTCCAGCGGCGTCACGTACGACGCATCGCTCACGCCGGGCGATATGGATACCTACACGATCTCGGCTGATGCGGGCGACGATCTGCTGTTCACGATCGACGAGAATCCGTCATCGAGCAGCTACTTTTATGTCACGCTGCACGGCCCGGGTGGTGCGTTGATCGCCACCGACTGGGAGAGCAGTGGGTTTCGGCTTGATAC
>CAXBOF010000467.1:0-2606 GCA_963977205.1 uncultured Phycisphaera sp.
GAACGCCTTGGCGACCTTCTCTGGCTGTTGATCCGCGACGAGCCTGAAGCTCACCTTTGCCGTCGCCTTGGCCGCGATCACGGTCTTGGCGCCCTTGCCCATGTAGCCGCCATAAATCCCGTTGATATCGCACGTCGGCCGCGACCACTCGCGCTCAACCGACGAATACCCGGCCTCGCCAACATCCGCCTCCGGCCCGAGACCGATCGTCGCCAGGGCCGCCGCCGCATCAACGCCAAGCTTCTTCCACTGCGCCCGCTCTTCATCACCGATCGGAAGCACATCGTCGTAGAAACCCGGGATCGTGACCCGGCGATCCTTGTCCCAGAGCTGCGCGAGCACTTTGGAAAGCTCATTCACTGGGTTGGGCGTTCTCCCGCCCCAGAGGCCCGAGTGCAGATCCTGATCCGGGCCGTGCAGCGTGATCTCGGTGTACGCCAATCCGCGCACGCCGTAGGTGATCGCGGGCTTGCCGCGCCCGAGCATGCCCGTGTCGGAAATCACGCACACATCGCACTTGCCCAGCTCGTCCGTGTTCTCTTCAACAAACTTCTCGAGATTCTTCGAGCCTGACTCTTCCTCGCCCTCGATGAGCACGGTCATCTTCACGCCGCCGGCC
This sequence comes from uncultured Phycisphaera sp., assembly GCA_963977205.1. Lineage (GTDB taxonomy): Bacteria > Planctomycetota > Phycisphaerae > Phycisphaerales > UBA1924. Next base: position 620 of record CAXBOF010000467.1, read on the forward strand.
GCTTCACCCGCAACTTCTTTCCACGCCCGCATCGCCTCCAGGAACGTGGCGACCTGCCCCTTATCATCGCACGCGCCGCGGGCCACAACCCGCTCGCCCACGTTGCCCTTGGCAGGACGGATCACCGGCTCGTAAGGCGGGCTGTCCCACAGCTCCAGCGGCTCGGCGGGCTGAACGTCGTAGTGCCCATAAAAAAGCACGTGCGGCCCCTTGTAGTCCTTATCACCGGGCGTGTGCGCCAAAACAACCGGATGCCCCGCCGCCATCGCCGAACCTGTCGGCATCACCCGTGTCTCAAAGCCAGCTTCGCGCAGCTGAGCCGCGCACCACTCGCCCGCCCGCGCCACCTCCTCGCGGTACGCCGGGTCCGTGCTCACGGATGGAATCCGAAGCCACTCCATGAGCCTCTCAACCGAGGCCTGCTCATTCGACTTGAGATGATCGACAACATTCTGAGTTTGCATACGTCATCCTTGGAATGAAAAAACCGCCCGGCGAGCGGGCGGCAAAGAGAATTCAAAAGCTCGGAGTATCCGCTTACGGCAGGAAGTGGCCACCGCTTGCATCCGGAAGGCGTGAAAGCCATTCCTGAGCTTGCTCTGTCAGATTACCGATAGCACCGCCGGGAACGTAGCTGCCAGAAGGCGCCCACTTGGCCATATCCGTCCAAACTTCTTCTTGTTGCAGGTTCTCAGTATGACCGTCAAAGAAGGCTGCGTTGAGCGAGTTGTTGGGATGACGAAATGAGAGCGGCAAGTTTGCGCCACCACCCGGTCCACTCGCACCATAAGCCGTATTCCCAACCCATTGCGGCGTGCCTTCAGTGAATGCACCGAACACGCGTGTGTAGGGTGATGCATCAAAATCGAGCGTCAAATCGCTGTCTACATATCGAGTACCGTCTGCCACCAAGATCTTCGCTGAAGGCGAACCAACCTGATCCATTCTGTTTCGAAAGCCTCGTGGTGTTTTAACTTGACTTGCAATCACCCCAGCTTGGCTGTTTGCCGTACCACCCCAAGACATGGGAGTATCCCCATATAATTTGTCCCATCGGCCTTCATCACCAGACTGAAGTCCTTGACCGGGAACAAACCCTCCTGCGTTCGGAGTGCCCCAAACCGCGAACGTGCCAGGCATCAGATAGCTGATCTGTCGGTATCCGCGATTCGAACCTACGTAATCCTGAAAGTCAGTAATGTCAGATCCTGAAGATCCCGGGTAAACGTTGGCGAACTCTCGAGCAGCTGGATCGGCAAAGTCGTTGAAGATGTTGCCCATGCGATGAGATCGTTCGGCTGCGAACCCCATCTCCTCGCCGATCGTTGGGCTGAGGAAGTCATAGAACTGAGTTGGCGTCACAGAACTCGTCGAACCCGTGTAAGTCTGCTTACGCGTATTGCCGGATGAGAGTTTTTCACCAACCGATCCAGCCCAGCCCGAAGTCGTGGCGCAAGCGTAGTAGTCATCGTTGCTTGATGCATAAAAGTTCTGGCCTTGCCCGATCGTTCGAAGTTGTGACTGGTCCACGAGTGAACGAGCCGCGGACCTAGCCGTGCCAAGCGCCGGCAGCAGAATGCCGATCAGAAGCGCGATGATCGCGATGACGACGAGCAGCTCAATCAGCGTAAATGCTCGGTTTCTCATGTTCGTCTTTTCCATCTGTATCTCCACAACGGGATACGAAAGCCCGGGAACTATTTAATCGAGTTTGCGTGGTTTGATATCTGGGTCAATCAAGAGTTTGCCGGATTCCTTGTCCAGCTTGTCCGTCTGATTCTCGATATTGTCGAGCGCCACCATGTATCTCGACTTGAGATACCAGTCACCGCCGTCTTCTTTCTGCATCATGGGAAGCAAGGTGTACGTTTCAGTGTCAGGATTCTTGTAAGGAATCACGATGCTGCGACCCTTGGTTGATACCGCAAATGTATCGCCGGTGGTCACATCCACCATCATCATCCGGCCCGCAAGATCTGGGCCGGCG
>CAXBOF010000468.1:0-2601 GCA_963977205.1 uncultured Phycisphaera sp.
GTTGCCGTCTGTATCAAGGTCTCCCCCCGGAGCGCACGATCCGATCATGTGGAAGAGTTCAGCGAGATCGAGCATGTCGACCACGCCGTTGCCGTCGACATCGGCCCCTTGAAGCACCAACTCAGGATCCTCGGGCGCGATCGGATCGATCCCAAGTGAGCCCTTGTAATGTGAAAGCCACTCCACCCAGACATTGAGATCGTTGTCGATGAAGTGACTCGAGATCCGCAGCTCATCCCAACCATCCCCGTCCACGTCGGGTGTTTCGCTGAGCTGTAGGCCGAAAATATCCGAGACACTTCCTTCAACCTGATGCACGCGCTCGAAGGTCACGCCATCAAAGATCGTGACAATCCCGGAACCGCCCCATCGCTTGACAAGCGGATCAGTTATGTAGATCTCAGCGATACCGTCGCCTGTCCAGTCAGCGCCAATTCCCGCGTCCGCACCAAAGCCATAGCTGGACGCGCTTGGTGCCGAGATCACGTACACTTCTTGGTCAGTTGCACCATCGACGACAGTAACTTTCCGAGTCCAAGACCCATCCTGATTCTCGACTGACTCGATCTCAACGCGATCCGGAACGGCGTCTAGATTCAGATCGTCTTGATGCGTGATCGGCTGTGCGAACATAGAGTGCGCAGCCGCCGAGAGCATCAAGAACACAGTCGAAGCAAACTTGCCATTCATCAGAACCTCCCCCGACGGCCTGAGCCGCCCGTTCAAGAAGCCGGAGAAAGTACTTGTAACAGTCTATGAATACAAGATTGATTTCCGTCCTGCTTCGTAGAGGCTTTCGCCCAAACCACATTTAAGGTATTCTGCATACCGAATAGCACACACTTTCGTGTCCAATTCGCAGATATTCGACGATGACACAACAAGATTGAGTTAGAAAAATTTATGTGTGCTCACACGCATAGCGGAATTCTCAGCCGTGCACGGCTTTAGCATACAATTTGTGGAGCTTACCGCAGCTACGAGAAACTCGAAGAGCGGCTGGCCAAAGTCGGGGCGAGGATTAAGAGAGTGAGCGAGGAAGAGTAGTCAAACCAAAACGACTGCTGGCGAGGATGTGTACATGCTTACTATTCTTCCCAAATCATTCGCCAAGCACTTTGTGGCAATCCTTCGCGATCTTGACTTTTATAATACAGATTGTCCTATTATCGGAGCAAAATCGAGGTCGATTCGTGCACTAGCGGCAGCGTGTGACGTCAAATTACCAAAGGTGTATCACCAAGTTCAATTGTTAATTGGACAAGGAGCCGGCGAGCTATTCATTGGCTCCTGCTTCAAAATCAGCGAACTTCATCAAGACCTCGTCAAAGACTTGAACGACATGCTGGCGCTTGATGGCTTGGAATTGTTGCCAGAGAAGGCTTTCGTCTTCATGCACCACCAAGGCTACATCTTCAATTGGTTTATTGCAGATGGAGCCCAAGACCCAGTGGTCTACGAGTACTCCGAGGGGAGCATTGAGATTCTCTGCTCAGGGTACACCTACACAGAATGGATGCTCGTAAGTCTTGCTGGGCATCGGAAAGCGCACAGACAAGTAACTTATGGAGAGTTCAGCTCTTAGTGCATGGTTACTGAGAATCAGATTGATTCTCAGTCCTCCCCAAACCCATCCGCCACCAGCTTCGCCAGCGCCTTGATGCAGACGTCCGCGTCGTCGCCCTCGCAGATGACATCCAGCTTGGTGCCCTTGGTCGCTGCGAGCATCATGACTTCCATGATCGACTTGCCGTCGACCGCGAAGTCGCCCTTTTGCACCTTCACCGAGCACTTGTAGGCCTGGGCCGCGTCGACGAACGTCATCGCCGGCCGGGCATGGAGGCCCAGTCGGTTGACGATCGTGACAATGGCCTGAGCTCGGCTCGGCAAGTCATGCTCCAATCACTCGGGCTCAGCCCGCGGCCTGCTTCGAATCCGCCTCGGTCAACAGTGTGCGCACATCCTCGATGCTCGCCGCCTGACGCAGCTGACGGCGGAACGTTTCCTTGCTCAGCTGCTTGAAGATCGCCTCCATTGCCTGGAGGTGCTCCTCGGGGCGATCGATCGGGCTCAAGAGCAGGAACACCGAGAACACCGGCTGGCGGTCCAGCGCGTTGAAGTCCACGCCCGTCTGGGAGAGACCGATCGCCACCGACATGCGCTCGACGCTGGGCTGCTTGACGTGCGGCACAGCCACGCCACGCCCGTACCCGGTCGAGCCGGTCTGCTCGCGCCCCAGCACCTTGGCAATCAGGTCGTCGCGCGATTCCGGGGCCGCCGAGCCGGCCTCGATCAGAAGGTCCACCATTTCAGCGATGACGTCGTCACGCTGGGTCGACTGAAGATGCGTTGATATCGCGCCTTCCGGCACGAGTTCGATCAGCTTCATGCTCAGTTGCTCCCAGCCTCAGCGCGGCTCGTCAGGGTGATGACTGCTCAGCTTGAGCTTCTCTTTAAAGTCCGTCAATTGGCGGCTCATCTTCTGGACCGAAGAATCGATCGCCAGATAAAGATCGTCCCCCGTTGCGGTGGCAACGAAGTCCTCGTGCTTCTCAACATCCGTCACAAGCTCGACTGTGAAGTCCCGCCCCGCCGGCTGGG
>CAXBOF010000469.1:0-2593 GCA_963977205.1 uncultured Phycisphaera sp.
CGCCGAGAAGTACCCCCCGGGCACGATCATCGAGGGCGAGGTCCGCAACCTTGCCAACTACGGCGCGTTCGTCGAGATCGAGCCGGGCATCGATGGCCTCCTGCACGTCTCGGACATGTCCTGGACCAAGAAGGTCACTCATCCCAACGAGCTCTACAAGAAGAGCGACGAGATCAAAGCCGTCGTTCTCGAAGTCGATCAGGAGAAGCAGCGCATCAGCCTGGGCGTCAAGCAGCTCAGCGAGGATCCGTGGCTCCACCTCATCCCCGAGCACTACAAGCCCGGCATGGTTGTCCGCGGCATGGTCACCAAGGTCACGAACTTCGGCGTCTTCGTCGAGCTCGAGGACGACCTCGAAGGCCTGCTGCACATCTCGGAGCTTGCCGACCACAAGGTCGACAACCCGCTTGATGTCGTCAAACCCAACGAAGAGGTCGACGTCAAGATCCTCCGCGTCGACTCATCCGACCACAAGATCGGCCTCTCGCTCAAGCGGGCGCAGTGGGGCGGCCCAAACCACGGCCCCACTCGTGGCGGCGTGGACGCCCACGGTGCTATGGGCACCGACAAGATCAGCTTCTAAACCCTTGAGTATAATTTCAAATCGCTACTAGCCCCGGTAGAGATTGTTCTGCCCCCCCCAGCATTAGCCCATCATCGACAAAACAATGCATTCATCAATATAATATTGCCATTACTTGGCGAAGGTAGGTGCGATGCGCTTCAAGATATAACTGGTTCTTGAGGTTTAATTAAATATAATTCAGTCCATAGACGACACAAAGATCTATACTTAAACACAATTTAAAGGTGTTGTTATAACCAAACACCATCACAACGATCTCGCTCTGCCCGGGCGACTGAACACCTGTGGAACATTTCTTGGAAGGCGCTAGGGTCTGGGGACATGTCGTTTGCTAAGCGCCAATGGAGGTCAACAGAATTACCCCGATGACCTCTTGCACACACCGTGCTCGATCGGTATCTGGCGTCATTTCTTGGGCTTGCGTTTTTTGAAGCGACTTTTTGGCGGTGTCGCTGAAGTGCGTTTGGGAGCGGCAGGAGGCGAGTCGTGCGCGTCCAATTTGCGGTAATACTGACTCTCTTGGTTTCGCTCGCGCTTGGCCCGGAGAACGCCAAAGACCGGGGCGTCTTCTCTCCGATCATCGGGAATTACGGGCACGTCGTCCTCACGGATCGCGACCGTTTCGATATTTCCAGTGGCGAGTTGCCACGCATCGAACACGTGAAGACTCTTTTTCTTGATTCCCAGAGCCGGTGCGAGTTTGGCATTCGACGCCTCGCCGAAGGCGGGAAGGAGTGCAAACGCCTTGCAAACGTCGTAGCTCCGCAGAAAGCGCATGAGATTTTCCGAGTTCATCGGATCCATCTGATTATGACGGGACATCATCACAAGGAATCGACCTTCCGAAACGTCCCGCAATGAGTTGGGATTCGAGCCGATGACGATTCGGTAGGAGTGCGGTTGGGTGGCGCTCACTCCTCGGATGATCGACACCCTGAGAAGGTCTTTGGGGTCATCGGGTCCGACATCGACGAGGAGCTGACGGAAGATCTGCTCGGCCGGCTCTTGGTTGCGAAACAACAATGCGATCATCGGCGGTTCCGCGTCGTCCAGCGCTGTCACGAACACTGTCGCGTACCAAGTGGCCCGATCCCAGAGCGGAGGTCGGATCAAAGACTCCATCCGTATGTCGGAGTGCTTTGTGGGCCGCCACGCGGACTCCGGATCACCTTTCGGAGTAGGGCCTGGTCCGGAGTCGTTTGTAGTGCCGTTCTCGGGCGATGGCTGGGGGGACTTCGGGACCCATGGTGATGTTCGGAGCAGTGGGTATCTCTTAGTCTCCTGCCTCTTCCAATCGTCCAGCGCAAACTTCGGCTGGTCCCCAAGCACTGCGCTAACGGTCTGGATGCTGCCCGTGAAGTTGACCGCTCTCTCCAAAGCACGCTCCCCGCCCAAGAGCGATTCGAGTGTCTTCTCTGGATCCGGGACAAGGTACGCGTGGGCCATCAGCATGACCAGGAGCTCTTGCAGCGTGCGCCGGAACGCCATCTGCACCTCGCGAGTTGCCGCGTGCACCTTCCAGTCTCCAGCCCGCACGTCAAAGTGCGGGAGGCCGTTCTTGTCGGAGGGTTCGAAGGAAAGAGGCTCGGACTGAAGCGTCGCCTCGTGCAACCGGATCGACAGCCGGGGAGTTCTCGCGATGATGCGGCTTCCCTCAAGGCCGGTGGACAGCAGGCTTTCGAGGCCCGCGAGAATGGACTCGGCGATGGAGCGGCACGGATCGGTCGACGAACTCTCAACGTGGATCTCGCAGCCCAGAACCCGGCTGATCAGGGTTGTTGACTGGGTGCAGCAGATATCGGCTTGGGGTGGGAGTTCGGATGCCGCTGGCTGGGCGGCGAGGGCAGAGAAAGTCTCCTCCACGTCTTCGGGAGAATCGGGTCCGCGTTCGATCGTGTCGCCATGCCCAAGCAGAAATCGCAGGGTCATCGAGGCGCTCGGGAGGAACAGGTCTTCGAGAACCTCTGGGAGGAAGTCGAGCCATTTGAGCTCCCAGAAGTCCGTGCA
>CAXBOF010000470.1:0-2582 GCA_963977205.1 uncultured Phycisphaera sp.
GAATCGATGCGGATCATCCAGGGCAGCATCGTGGTCCTGACCGATGCCGAGGGGCAGCGCGTGGTCCGCACGCCGATCACGGGCGTGGTCCGTACGCAGAACGCGGCAGTTGAGCAGAATGCTGCGAGCCAGAGCCGGGGCCGCTGAAAATGATCAAGTCATACATGCTCAAACTGGCAGGGATCATCGTCGTCGGTTCGGCGGCGGGGATCACAAACTGGGCGATCCAGCCGCCGCTGAAACTCCATCTCGATGAGATGGACGAGGCCTCGGGCACTGTTGTGCTTCCCACGAAACCCAAGCAGGCCCAGCCCAGCCAAGTCCAGCCGAACCAGACTCAAGACAATCCGGCAGTTGACAATGACGAGCAGGCTGTGCCAGACGACGCCGACTCGGGGTCCGGCACGACGATCGTCCTCAAGCGTGAGATCACGCTTGATCAGGCGCGGATGCTCTTTGAGAACGGGCTGGCGGACTTTGTTGATGCCAGGCCCGCCAAGGAATTCGAGGATGGGCACATCCTCGGGGCGTACAACGTGGCCCCGGATGCGTTCACCCGCGGCACACCTGCTGTGATCGACTTCTTCGAGGAAGGCCGCCGCATTGTGGTCTACTGCTCGGGCGGGGACTGCCACGACTCGCACGTCGTGGTCGAGCAGATGATGCTGATCCGCCCGGAGCTGACGCTCATGCATGTCTTCGTCGATGGCTACCCGGCTTGGACCGATGCGGGCCTGCCGACCGATATTGGTCCTGACCCCCTTGCGGAGTAAGGACCGGATGGCAGACGCAACCAAACTTCGTGGCCCCCAGAACGCGGGCACCTTTGCCAGCTGGCTCTCGCTCATCGGGCGCTGGCCTGATCAAGGTCGCCGACCCTGCTGAGGTGGCGCGGTCGATCCAGGCCTTTGGCGTTGTCGAGAACGACTCGCTCATCTCGCTGGCGGCGTACATCATCCCGTGGACCGAGATCATCGCGGGCGTGCTGCTCGTGGCGGGTCTTTTCACGCGGGCGGCGGCGACGGTCATCCTGCTCATGCTCATAGGGTTCGTGGCCCTGATCCTCAACGCGATGAACAAGGGTCAGGAGCTGACCTGCGGCTGCTTCGGCAAGATCGAGCTCTTCTGCAGCGGGCCTCTGGGAAAGTGCAACCTGATTCAGGACGGCGTCTTTGCCGCCCTGGCGCTGATGCCCCTCGTCCTCGGCGGCGGGCGGGCCTCGGCCGATGCCCTTGGCAAAGCCCCGGCAGACCCCTACGCCGACTACGGCGAGGACGAAGACGAGGCCTTCGACTGAGGCGGGTGCCACCTGAAAGCAAATGCCTTCTCACCCCGGCCCTCTCCCCAGATGGGAGAGTCAGGAAGATTCACCCCTCGACGATCCAGAGCGGCCCGCCTACGCTCTGAGTCCACGGAACTTCCGTTGCCGGGCTTGTTTGAGCCCGGCCAGAACGACCAGAACGGAGACAGCGATGAGCAGATTCAACCGATTCGGCCCCGGCGGCCCCAAGCCCAAGGCAACCAAGACCTCCAACAAGGACGTCACCTACGTCGATTGGAAGGACTACGAGGCCCTCCGCCGCATGATGAGCCCCAACGGCAAGATCTACAGCCGCAAGCGCCTCAGCACCACCGCCCGCGAGCAGGCGATGGTCGCCCAGGCGATCAAGCGTGCCCGCTTCATGGGTCTGCTGCCCTACACCTCGGCCACGCTCTGAGGCTGATTTCTCCGGGGGACTCCATTTCGGAGCCCACGCGATGACACGAGATTACGACCGGATCCGAGACGAACTCGATCAAGCGATCGCTGTGCCCATGTCGCGCGATGAGCGCATGCAGGTGTTCGTCGATGTGCTGTGGCCCCGCCTCTCCCCCACCGGCGTGAGCTGGCTCGGGTTCTACTCGTGGGCCAAGGGTGCCGATGAGATGCTGCTCGAAGCCCGGCGCGACAAGCCCGCGTGCTCACCCATCGGGCTGCACGGCGCGTGCGGGCAAGCAGCGCTGACCAAGACCACGCTCGTCGTCACGGACGTCGCCAAGCTGGGCGAGGGATATGTCGCCTGCGATCCGCGGGATCTGAGTGAGCTGGTCATCCCGCTCTTGGATGAATCGGGCGACTGCTGGGGCGTGTACGACGCGGACAGCTTCGATGTGGGCTCGTTCGATGCGCATGACGCCGAGCGTGTGCGCGAGTTGTTGGTTGTCGCGGGTCTGACAACCGATGCGCCTGTCGCGATCAAGACGATCTAGAACGGCACTTCAGATTCGAAGTCCATGAGGCGTTTGCTGCCGGGCGGACGGATGCTCAGCTTTGCGGCGTGGAGCATGAGACGCGGGTGATCGTCGCGGGCCGGGCCGTGGGCGTAGAGGCGGTCGCCCAGGATGGGCATGCCAAGGCCCTGCGGGTCGGCGCAGTGGACGCGGAGCTGGTGCGTCCGGCCGGTGATGGGCGTGAGTTCGAGGCGGGTGCGTTCGGTTTCTCGCGCCAGGACTCGGTACTCCGTCTGGGCGGGCTTGCCCTCTTCCATACAGACAATCTGGACGGGGCGGTTTGGCCAATCGACGCGCAGCGGCAGATCGAC
>CAXBOF010000471.1:0-2579 GCA_963977205.1 uncultured Phycisphaera sp.
CTCGACTCGATGTTGTCGAACATGCGCTCGAATGTGCCGGTGTCGATGAGCTGATCGACGCGGGTCTGCGCACCGATGCGGTAGTGATGACCGCACTCGGGACAGACGGAGAGGTTGGCCTCCATCTGCTTGCGATAGATCATCTGGCTGCAACCGGGGCAGCGTAGCCATAGACCCTCAGGGATCGAGCTCTTGGCTTTCTTTCCTGGTTCCACCTGGTTCCATGTCCGCGTTGCGGCTCTGGTCATCATCTGCTCCAGCGGCTCGGCTCCTGCCGGCCTGCTCGGCTAGCTCCCGATCCGGCTTTCCTCGCGGGCCTGCTTCAGCTTGGCCCTTGAGACTTCATGCCACTCGGCTGCGGGGCCATCCATGACCTCCCACAGCTCACTGACGGGCTTTCCCGTCAGCCAGCACCGGATCAATCCATAAGCCATCGGACGAAGAACGACTCCTACACCAGGATCCGGTGCTCGGAGCTTCTCGATCGCCCGCGCCAGACCAGCCGAGATCCTCCCGCTGGCTTCCATAATCGATTCACCCTCGGGCACCTGGACGTTGAGCGGGTTCTCCCGCCAGCCGCGGTACGCCGTGGGCGCTTTCTCTTCGAGGTCCTTGCCCCGCAGTCCTTCCCAGAGTCCGAGGTCCATATCCGCAAGGTCGTCGATCTCGCGGGTCTTGCACCCGACGACGCGCGCAAACATCGCGGCTGTCGAGGCGGAGCACTGGTCGGCTGCGTGCAGAACGATGCTGAGGTCCACGCCATCGAGCATCGACGAGGCGTCGACAAGCTCCTGCTTGGCTTTCTCGCAGAGGGGCAGGTCCGCCTCCGGCCTAACCGGCCCATGGGCCCAAATACTAGCAGCAGTCGCTGCCCCGTATGCCTGAGACTAGGCCTTCTCGGAGCCCAGCCCTGTCCGAGAACTCTCGAACTACCCAAGCATATTCCTGACAGCTTCGGCTCTTTTCTCATCGGGCAGTCCGAACAGCGCCGAACCGGCCACGAGAACGTCGCAGCCGGCCTCCACGCAGGCAGGCCCTGTTTCGGGTGCGACCCCGCCATCGATCTCGATGATGAGCCCCTCGGGGCCTTTCTGCCGCCCGGAGCGCGCCTTGTCCAGGACCTCGGGGATGAACGCCTGCCCGCCGAAGCCCGGGTGGACGGACATGACCAGGAGCATGTCGAACGCGCCCAGGACGGGCTCTACCCGATCGAAGGGGGTTTCGGGGTTGATCGCGATGCCCGCGGTGCAGCCGAGCTTGCGGGTGCGGTCGGCCAGGCGGACCGCGTCGGCGGGTTCGAGCACCTCGATGTGGAAGGTGATGTGGTCGGCGCCGGCTTTGTGGAAGGGCTCGATGTAGGACGCGGGGTCCTGGATCATGAGATGGACATCGAAGCAGACGTCGGGCATGGATTTCCGCAGGCTTGCGCAGAGACCCGGCCCCATGCTCAGGTTCGGGACGAAGTGCCCGTCCATGACGTCCAGGTGCAGCAGTGCGCCTCCCGAGGCGAGCGAACTGCGTGCATCGCTTGCCAGATCGGCAAAGTCGGCAGCGAGGATCGAGGGCGCCAGCAACGGGGCGCCCGGACGATTGCGGAGCAGGTCTCGTGGCATGGCCGACTCTACGACGAGGCGGTGCCCCGGGGCCAGATGTGCCCGGTACGATCCGACTGATTTCACACTTGAAGGGAAAGACCCCATGCCTATCTCAGATGCGCTCAGGCTGGCTCTCCAGAACGCGGGCCAGTCGCACCTTGCCGAGGTCGCCGACTCGCTGGATGGCCTGACCTGCGACCGCTTTGTCGGTCAGCTCGAATCGCTCGATCTCGACAAGATGAATGGGCTTGTCAAGACGTATGTGAAATCGACGCCCACGTTTGAGATCCCGGCCAACACGCGACCGGCCAGCTATTACCCGGCGGACTCGACATCCTCTCGGCGCGCGTACGAGCCTTCGGGCTTTCGGCGGACGGGTGAACGGCTCCTGGGCGAGGGCAAGGTCGCGTGCTTTACCGTTGCGGGTGGGCAGGGCTCGAGGCTGGGCTACGACGGGCCCAAGGGGTGCTACCCGGCCGGGGCGATCTCGCGCAAGCCGCTCTTTCAGTTCTTTGCTGAGGGCATCCTCGCGACGCAGCGGAAGTTTGGTGGCACGGTGCCCTGGCTCATCATGACCAGCCCGCAGAACCACGAGCAGACCGTGGCGTTCTTCAAGGAGCACAAGCACTTCGGCCTGAATCCAGAAGATGTGATGTTCTTCCCGCAGGGGACGATGCCCTCGTTCGACATGGAGTCGGGGCAGGTGCTGCTTGCAGGGCCGAGCGAATTGACCGCTAGTCCGGACGGGCACGGCGGATCGCTCAGGGCGCTCTACACCTCGGGCTCACTGGATCGCCTCAAGGAGAAGGGCGTCGAGCACATCAGCTACTTCCAGGTCGACAACCCGCTGGTGGCTGTTGCCGATCCGCTTTTCATCGGGCTGCACGCCTCGGCTCCGGATTCTTCGGGGCAGATGTCCTCGAAGATGCTGCCCAAGGCGTACGCCGAGGAGAAGGTCGGGCTGTTTGTGGAGATCGACGGGCG
>CAXBOF010000472.1:0-2578 GCA_963977205.1 uncultured Phycisphaera sp.
TCTACGAGTGGCAATCGCTCAAAGAGCTCAAGCGCAAGAAGCCATACTTTGTCGAGCCAGAGGAAAGCCCGGTCATGCTGCTGGCCGGGCTGTGGGAAGAGTGGGGCGTCGGCAAAGACACACGGACCACGTTTACGATCATGACGACCGAGGCCCGCGGCCGAATGGCCGAGCTGCACGAGCGCTCGCCCGTCATGCTGCGGGGTGGCGATTGGGACGTGTGGCTTTCCGGCAAACCCGAAGAGGCAATCGCGCTGTGCGAGCCGACAGAACCGGACGACCTGCGCTTCACGCCCGTGTCGAGCCGGGTGGGGAACATCGGGAACAACGATTCGTCGCTCGTCGAGCGCGTTGAGAATGAGGCCGGGGATCAGCTCGGTTTGTTCTGAATCCTGCTCCCTCTCCCCCTGGGGGAGAGGGTTGGGGTGAGGGCGCATTTGGTTCTTCGTGGCAACGCTTTGAAGTCCCCTCATCCGCCCGCTCTGCGGACACCTTCTCCCCAGATGGGAGAAGGAGGGATCAGCCTCGTGCCGGCGCGAGCAGTGACTCTGGGTTCTCGAGCAGCTTGATGATCTCGGCGAGCGCCAGGGCCGCGGTCGCGCCGTCGACGACTCTGTGGTCGCAGGCGAGGGAGAGGGGCAGGAGCATGCCCACGCGGAACATGCCGTTCTTGACGACCATGCCCTCGCGGCCGCGCCCGGCGGCGAGGATGCCGACCTCGGGGTAGTTGATGATCGGGGTCGCAAAGCGCCCCGCGTGGCTGCCCACGTTGCTGAGCGTGAACGTCGAGCCCATGAGCTCGTCCCGTCCGATCGAGCGGTCGCGGGCGGCCCTCGCGACACGCGCAACCTCGCGGCCGATCTCAAGAACACCAAGCCCGTCGCAGTCCTTGATGACCGGGACCATCAGGCCGTTCTCCGTGTCGGCGGCGATGCCGAGGTGAACGGCCCGGTGCTGGACGATCTGCTCGTTGGCGTCGTCAACGGTCGCGTTGAGCGGGCGGAACTCGTCGCGCGACATCACGTTGCATATGGCGCTGGCGACGAAGGGCAGCGGGCTGACCTTCTCGCCCGAGGCGGCCGACAGCTTCTTGCGGAGGATGTTGAGTTCGGTGATGTCCGCCTCGTCCATGACAGTGAAGTGGACGGCGTTGTTGACCGAGTGGCGCAGACGCTCGGCGATCTTGCGACGCACGCCACGGAACGGGATCGCGACGGATTCCTGGCCTGCGGGGATGGGCGTGACCTCCCGCTTTGGCGCCGGCGCGGGCGTGTCGTAGACGGGGGCGGTCTCTCGGCGAGCCGGGGCGGCGGGCTTTTTGGAAGCGCCCTTGCCAGCGGCTGCGTTCTCAATGTCCTTCTTGGTGACCCGGCCGCCAAGGCCCGTGCCGACGACGGTGTTGATGTCCAGGCCCGCGTCGCGCGCCATGCGGCGGACAGCGGGGGTCGCCAGCGCCTTGCCATCTGCGGAGGAAGCGCCGACGAGATCATCGCCAACCTTGCCGACGACGGTGCCCTGATCTTTTTCGTCGGCCGCGACATCGTCTGACGGTGGCTGGGGGTCGACGAGCTCGGCGTCCTGCTTGGAGTCGGCGTTCGCGGGCGCGCTGCCGCCCTCGTAGATGACGAACGGGTCGCCGACCTGGATCTTGTCGCCGGCGCTGCCGCGGAGTTCCTTGATCACGCCGTTGCGGGGCGAGGGTATCTCGGCGAGCGCCTTGTCGGTCTCGACCTCGGCCATGTTCTGGCCCTCCTCGACGGTGTCGCCCACCGAGACGAGCCACTTGACGAGCTCGGCCTCTTGCAGGCCCTCGCCGATGTCGGGCAGGAGGAAGATATTGGGATCGGATGAGACTTTGCCGGCCATAGTAAGAGTCCTTCTTCGAAAGTCTGTCGGCTTAGTACGCCAGCGTTTCCTTGATCGCCATGCCCACGCGCTTGGCGTTGACAAGGTACTCGTTCTCGAGCTTGTAGTAGGGCATGAGTGTGTCGAAACCCGTCACGCGCTGAACGGGCGCGAGCAAGTTGAGGAAGCACCGCTCCTGCACGCGGCTGGAGATTTCGGCGCCGAGCCCACAAGTCATCGCGGCCTCGTGCACGACCACGCAGCGTCCGGTCTTCTCGACGCTGGCGGCGATCGTGTCCATGTCGAATGGGTCAACGGTGCGCAGGTCGATCAGCTCGATCGAGACATCGTCGGGCGCGTTGTCGAGCGCCTCGATGCACTGGAAGAGGCTGGCGCCCCAGGTGACGACGGTCAGGTCATCGCCCTCGGACACAACCTTGGCCTCGCCGATCGGGATGGTGTACTCGTCCTCGGGGACCTCTTCGCGGAAGCTGCGGTAGACGCGCTTGGGCTCGAAGAAGATCACCGGGTCGGGGTCACGGATCGCGCTGATGAGAAGGCCCTTGGCGTCGTAGGGGGTGGTCGGCATGACGACCTTGATGCCGGGGGAGTGGGCGTAGATGGCTTCTGGCGAGTCGGAGTGGAGCTCGGGCGCGTGGATGCCGCCACCGACGGGGACGCGGATGGTCAGGGGCACCGTGATCGCGCCGCGGCTTCGGCTGCGCGAGCGGGC
>CAXBOF010000473.1:0-2573 GCA_963977205.1 uncultured Phycisphaera sp.
GGCGCAGATCGCCTCGCCCGATGTCGCGGTGATTACGAGCGTCGGCCGGGCGCATCTTGAGAAGCTGGGATCCGTGCGCGCGATCGCGCGCGAGAAGGCGGCTCTCTTGCAGGGGCTCATGCCGGGCGGTCTGGGTGTGGTGCCGGCCGGCTCCGAAGCGCTCGAAGAGTTTCTCAGGCCCGATGTTGCGCACGTGCGGTTTGGTGAATCCGAAGATGCGGATCTGCGCTTGTCTGAGATTGAGAGCCATGCGCGGGGTGTGCGGTTTGTGACCAACGGCGGTCAGCGGTACGAGTTGCCGCTGCTTGGCGCGCACAACGCGTCCAACGCGGCGGCTGCGATCGCGGTGGCACGCCGGCTCGGGCTGAGTGAGGCCGAGATCGCCGAGGCGCTTCGCGGGGCCCGCGGGCCGGAGATGCGCCTGGATCGGCGCACGATCGCGGGGATCGACGTCATCAACGATGCGTACAACGCGAACCCGGACTCGGTCCTGGCGGCTATCCGGGCCTTCGGCGGCCTGATGGAAGGTGCCGAACGCCGGGTATTGGTCTTGGGCGAGATGCTCGAACTGGGCGAGGCGGGGCCGGGGCTTCACCGGGAAGTGGGGCGGGCGGTCGCCGAGTCGATCCGTGCGGGCCGGGGGCCGGATTTCGTCGTATTGGTGGGGGATCTGGCCCGATTCGCGCAAGATCCAATCGTTGCGGAACTTGGGCCGGAGGGCGTCGTCTTGGAGCCGAGGGCCGGCGACGGCCGATCCATCGCAGAGCGGCTGTGTCCGGGCGATGGTGTGCTCCTGAAGGGATCGCGATCGGTCGGGCTCGAGAGCGTGGTCTTTGCCATGAAAGCCCCCGCGCCCGCCTGACCAACCGCTCCTCTTTCGGAGAGAAAGCCCACCATTGCTCTACTGGCTGCTGGACATCTACCGCTCGCGACTCGACAGCGTCGATCTCTTCGGCGACTTGACGCTGTACTCCATCGTGCGCTTGCTCGATGAGCTGGAGTTCCGCGTCTTGGCAGCGGCGGCGCTGGCGTTTCTGATCGTGCTCCTGCTCGGACCCCGGACGATCGCCAAGCTCCGCTCGATGAAGATCGGCGACACGGGCGTGACGGATGCGGTCGCCCTGCGCAAGCACGCCGAGGGCAAGGCGAACGTGCCGACGATGGGCGGCGTTCTGATCGTCGGGGCGATCTTTGCCAGCGTGCTGCTCTTGGCGGATGTGCGGGTGGCGTACATCTATATGGCGCTGATCCTGCTCGTCTGGATGGCGGCTGTCGGGAGTGTGGACGACTGGCTCAAGCTGACGGCCGCCCGACGCGGTGACGGCCGGCAGGGCCTGCACGCGTGGGAGAAGCTCGTCTTTCAGATGGGCATCGGCGTTCTAATCGGTGTGTTCGCCTACAACCGGGGCGAAGGGGCCGAGAGTCTGAACCATGTGCTCAACCTGCCATTGCAGAGTACTTATCACGGGGCGACATACGCGGTCAGCGAGGGGCTGATCTATCTCAGCAAGCCCTTCTATGTGTTCGTGACGGTGATGATGATCGCCGGGCTTTCCAACGCGGTGAACATCACCGACGGCATGGACGGGCTGGCCTCGGGCCTGGTCGTGATCGTCTCGATCGGTCTGGTCGTGATGACACTGATCGCGGGGCAGGAGGTCTGGGCGCAGCGGCTGCTGCTGCCCTACATCGTGGACTCGGGCGAACTGACGGTTCTGATCGGTGCGATGATCGGCGCGTGCCTCGGGTTCCTGTGGTGGAACTGCTCGCCGGCGCAGGTCTTTATGGGCGACACGGGCTCGCTCTCGCTTGGCGCGCTGGTCGGGTACATCGCGGTCGTGATCCGGCAGGAGCTCCTGGTGCTGCTGATGTGCGGCGTATTCCTGGCCGAGATCGGTTCGGTCGTGATGCAGGTGGCTTACTTCAAATCGACGGGCGGCAAGCGGATCTTCCGGTGCGCGCCGTACCACCATCACCTGCACCTGGGCGGTTGGCGCGAGCAGCAGGTCGTCAGCCGACTGTGGATCGTGGGCGTGATTCTGGTGATCGCGGCTCTGGCGTTGCTCAAGGTGCGTTAGCGCCCGATCAGCACAACAGCCTCGCGGAGCGTGGCCCGGTCCTGCACTGGGCCGAACGCGCCCTCGTCGAGGGTGATGGTCAGCTCGCGCGCGTTCTCAGTGTCCAGGCGGATGTGCGCTTCGGGTGATTGGGCGCTCAGTGTGTGCCGCTGGCGCTCGGCACCGTCGATCAGGACGATGAGGTCGAGGTTTCCCCACGCGCGGGATTCGAGGGGCAGCTCCGCGGTGAACGCCAGTCGTGTCGAGCCGCGGGGCAGAATCCAGGTCACAGACATTGGACCGGGCATGTGGATATCGACGGCGCCGAGGGCGGCGGTGCTGTGAGAATCGATTGTGAGTGCACGCTCGATCGCGCGCGCATCGAGTGAGGCGAGCGGGATGAGGGACTGGGTGTCGAAGTTGATCGCCTCGATGAGGTTGCGGTCGATCTCGAACTGCGGGCCGACCTCTGCATCGTCGGCCTCGCTGGCGGCCGAGGACGAGCCGAGCTGGGTG
>CAXBOF010000474.1:0-2561 GCA_963977205.1 uncultured Phycisphaera sp.
CGAAGCCGGCTGCGTCGTGGGCTGGGACCTGGCGCACGCCGCGGGCAACGTGCCCATGCAACTGCACGACTGGAACGCCGACTTCGCGGCCTGGTGCAGCTATAAGTACCTGAACGCCGGCCCGGGCGGCATCGCCGGCGCGTTCGTGCACGAACGCCATCACACCGCCGACCTCCCGCGCCTCGCCGGCTGGTGGGGCAACGACCCCGCAACGCGCTTCAATATGCAGCCCGGTTTCGAGCCCGTGGCAAGCGCCGATGCCTGGCAGATCTCGAACCCACCCATCCTCGCGATGACGCCTCTCAAAGCATCGCTGGCGATTTTCGACGAGATCGGCATCGACCGCCTCCGTGAGAAAGCAGTGACGATCACCGGCTACATGGAGTCACTGATCTGTAGCCGATGCAGAGACTCCATCTCGATCCTGACACCCGAAGACCCTGGTCACCGCGGCTCGCAGCTCTCGCTGGTCGTCAACACGAACACAGCCGGCATCCGCGATCGCCTCGAAGAGCGCGGCATCGTCGCCGACTACCGCGAGCCCAACGTCATCCGCGCCGCACCCGTCCCGAGCTACGTCTCGTATCACGACGTCTGGCGGTTTGTCGACACGCTTTCAGACCTTGTTTCGTAGGAGATCAACCACTTGAAGCCCCCCTCCGAAACGCACGTTGTCATCGCCGGTGCCGGCTTGGTCGGTGCGCTGCTCGCCTGCCAGCTCGGCAAGCGTGGCTACCGCGTCACACTCTGCGAACGACGCCCCGACCCCCGCGCCGCCGGCTTCATCGGCGGACGCTCGATCAACCTCGCGCTCTCGTGCCGGGGCATCACCGCGCTCAAGCGTGTCGGCCTCGACGAAACCGTCCTCGCCTCGTCCATCCGCATGCCGGGCCGCATGCTCCACGACGAGAAATCCAACCTCACCTTCCAGGCTTACTCAAGCAACCCCGAAGACGCCATCCGCTCGATCTCACGCTCTGACCTCAACCTCATCCTCCTCGACGCCGCCGACAAGAACACCAACGTCGATATCCGCTTCGAGTCTCGCTGCATCAGCGCCGACCTCGACGCACCCTCGATCGAGCTCGAAACGCCCACCGGCCGCGTGACCATCGCGGGCGATTTCGTCATCGGCTGCGACGGCGCGTTCTCAGCTGTCCGCGGTGCGATGCAGGTCACCGATCGTTTCAACTACCAGCAGTCCTACCTCGACCACGGCTACAAGGAACTCGTCATCCCCCCTGCCGCCGAGTGCGGCGTCGATGCCTCGCTCCACGACGGCTTCGCCATGGACCCGCACGCGCTGCACATCTGGCCACGCGGGCATTACATGATGATCGCACTGCCCAACGACGACCGCACCTTCACCTGCACACTCTTCTGGCCCTACGAAGGCCCCAACAGCTTCGCCGAACTCGCACCCGACGGCCCCGTCCGCGCCTACTTCGACGAGCACTTCCCCGACGCCTCACGCCTCATGCCAACACTCGAAACCGACTACGCCAACAACCCCATCGGCTCGCTCGTCACCATCCGATGCTCGCCCTGGCAGCGCCACACCAGGACACTCCTGCTCGGCGACGCGGCCCACGCGATCGTGCCTTTCTACGGCCAGGGCATGAACGCGGGCTTTGAAGACTGCCGACTCTTCGACGAAGCCGTCGAACAAGCCGAGGGCGATCTCTCGCTCGCGATCGAACGATTCGCCGAAACGCGCATCCCCGCCGCAAATGCGATCGCAGACCTTGCGCTCGAGAACTTCGTCGAGATGCGCGACAGCGTCGCCGACCCGCTCTTCCTGCTCCGCAAACGCGTCGAGCACACGCTCCACCGTCTCGACGCCGAGCGATTCATGCCACTCTACAACCTCGTCAGCTTCTCCAATATGCCCTACGACGAGGCCCGCGTCGTCGGCGGCCGGGTTGTCCGCCTTGCCCAGCGCATCGCCGGCTCCCTCCAGCAGGACGGCGAGACCGGGCTCGACGACGAAGCACTCCACTCCCGCGTCGTCGAACTGCTCGAGCATATGGAAGGCAGCACATGATCTACGACATCTCGCCCCCGCTCACACCCAGAACCGCCGTTTTCCCGGGCGATACGCCCCTCTCACGTCAGGTCCTGCTCGACATGAAGCGGGGCGACAACCTCACACTCTCCACACTGAACGCGACCGTCCACCTCGGTGCGCACGCCGACGGCGCGAATCACTACGGCACAAACGCCAAGCCCATCGACGAGATGCCCCTCGAACACTACCTCGGCACCTGCGAAGTCATCGAGTGCAGCAAGACCAACCGCGATCGGATCGAGCACGGCGACCTGCTCTCGCCCGTCGACTGCAATCGGATCCTATTCAAGACAGGTTCATGGCCCGATGACGAGGTCTTCAATTCCGACTACAAGGGCCTTGCCGTCTCGCTCGTCGAACACTGCGCCTCGCGCGGCGTCATCACCATCGGCATCGACACACCCAGCGTCGACACCGCCGATTCCAAAGACCTGCCCGCGCACAAAGCGATCCTCAAAAACAACATCGCCATCCTGGAAGGTCTGGATCTCTC
>CAXBOF010000475.1:0-2552 GCA_963977205.1 uncultured Phycisphaera sp.
GTGGCCCATTCGCCGCTGCGGCCATCGGGTCGGGTGGAGATCGACGGGACGCTCTACGACGCCAAGTCGTCGCTCGGGTATGTTGAGCCGGGCTCGAGCGTGCGGGTGACCGGCACGGAAGGCTGGTCGATTGTGGTTGAAGAGGCCGGGGGAAATGCCTGATGGATCCCATGCTGATCTGGGGACTTGGATTGCTCGGTCTGTCGGTCCTGATCCTCGTGATCGAGATCTTTGTCCCCTCGGGCGGCATGCTGGCGATCACTTCGGGCGTGGTCGGGATCGCGGGGATCGTGTGCCTGTTCATGATGAAGGAGCAGGGCACGCTCTGGGGCTCGGCGGGCATCCTCATGATGCTGATTGTCTTCCCGAGCGCCTTTGCGCTCTGGGTGAAGGTGATCCCGAGCACACGATTCGGTCAGCGGATGATGGGCGCTCTTCCCGAGGAAGAAATCTCTCAGCGTGAGCAGCTTGAGCGAGAAGCGCACGAGCTGCTCGAATCGCTCGTGGGCCGCGTGGGCGTTGCCAAGTCGGCGCTCAGGCCGGTCGGGACGATCGAGATCGACGAGGAGCGTTACGAGGCGCTCGCTGAGGGCGAGGCGATTGAGCCGGGGCAGAAGGTCCGGGTTTCGGCGATCATCAACGCGCAGATCAAGGTCAGGCCGGTCGCATGAGTCAAACACTCAATCGAGTCGGTTATGCGTTCGGGTTTCTTCTCACGGGAGGACTGATAGCGTACAAGGTCTCGCAGAGCAGAGAACCGAACGCAGTCACGGCTTTGGTGGTGATCCTCTATACAGTGCCGATCATTGCATTACTTTTGGTTCTCTTTGTGGTTGGTAAGTACATATCACTTTCCATTCAGGCATACCAGGCACAGATTGGAATTTCGCCGTTTCGGCTCATGCGGCTGAATCGAGCGGGCATTGATCCCATTGAGCTTGTTCACAGCGCTATCCGCCTCCACATGTCGCATCTGGATACCCCGATTTCTGAGATCGAATCCGAGATGAAAATGGGACGGGATATCCACTTGATTACCACCGCGATGATTGCCACAAAGTCAACCTCGGATCCCCTGACGTTCGATCGTGCCTGCGGAATGGATCGAAAGGGTCAACTCGATGAGTATCTGAAGCTCAGACATGACAAGCTAATCGGCGCGTATACTCCCCCACAACGCATGATGCTTATACCGAGCAAGGAACTCACACCGATGCGCACAGCAATGGCACTCTTGGCTCTGACACTGGCTCCGACAGGCACGGTTCTCGCTCAGGCGGGCGGCGGTGGCGGCGGGCTGCGGCCCTGGATGATCGTGGTCGGCGTAATAGCCATCCTGATCGTCCTGATCCTGCTCTTCGTGCTCGGGCAGTACGTCTCGCTCTACATCCAGGCGTTCACCTCGAACGCCCGTGTGTCGGTGGTCGATCTCATCGGGATGCGGCTGCGAAAGGTTGATCCGCGGGTGATCGTGCTCAACCGCATTCGCGCTGTGAAGGCTGGTCTTGGGATCTCGACGGCCCAGCTCGAGGAGCACCTGCTCTCGGGCGGACGCGTTAAAAACGTGGTCAGCGCGCTGATCGCGGCCAAGAAGGCGCGGATCGAACTCGACTGGAACACGGCCTGCTCGATCGACCTTGCCGGCCGTGACATCTTCGACGCGGTGAACACGAGCGTGAACCCGAAAGTCATCGACTGCCCGAACCCGGCTCTGGGTCGCGGCACGATCGACGCGGTCGCCAAAGACGGCATCCAGCTCCGGGCCCGCGCCCGCGTGACGGTGCGGACGAATCTGGCCCGCCTCGTCGGTGGCGCGACCGAGGAAACGGTTGTTGCCCGCGTCGGCGAGGGCATCGTCTCTTCGATCGGCTCAGCTGAATCGCACAAGGCGGTGCTCGAGAATCCGGACAGGATCTCAAAGGCTGTGATGGCCCGCGGGCTCGACTCGGGGACGGCGTTTGAGATTCTGTCGATCGATATCGCGGATGTGGACGTCGGTGAGAACATCGGCGCCAAGCTGCAGGCGGACCAGGCCGAGGCGGACAAACGCCGGTTCCAGGCCGAGGCCGAGCAGCGCCGCGCAATGGCGGTCGCGCAGGAGCAGGAATTCAAGTCCGAGGAGCAGAAGAACCGGGCGCTCGTTGTGCTCGCCGAGGCGGAGATTCCTCGCGCGATGGCCGAGGCGTTCAGGAACGGTCGACTGGGCATCATGGACTACCAGCGTCTGCGGAACATCGAAGCGGACACCACGATGCGTCAGGCGATCAGCGGCCAGGACGACGACAAGCCCGCCCAGGACAACTGATCACCTGTCACATACAGATGAGCCCGAAACGCACGTGAGTGTTGAAGGAATTCCTTCCCTCACTTGCGTTTCGGGCTCGTCTATTTTTGTGATGTGAGTGCAGCTCAGTCGCGCCAGGCGTCGGTGACGATGCCATCTTTGATTTCGATGTATGTGCCGCCGGCGGATTTCTCGGAGCTTGAGCCGCCGATGACGAGCAGGACCGAGCCCTTGTTGCGTTCGGTGCGCTGGTCCTCGTAGGCCCAGA
>CAXBOF010000476.1:0-2550 GCA_963977205.1 uncultured Phycisphaera sp.
GGGGGGCAGTCTTTTGTCGTAGAAGCGAAACAGGATGTCGTGGTCGGGCAGTTTGCCGCTTCGAAGCTTGGCCTCGTTTCGCGCAGCCTCGGCGAGAAACTCTATGTTGTGCTTCTCATACCGAGCGCCGGATTCGTACTGGCCCTCGATCAGCGCTTCCTCGATGAATATTCTGCGGGCTTCGAACCGATCGACCGAGCCATAATCTACGAGACGTCCCTGAGCGATCACCAGATCCCAGAGCTTGACGGTGTCCCTCGCCTCGACGCGTCCACGCTCGGGGAGATACGCGGGCTCGGCGTACTCACGCGTGATGAGGTGTCCTGCGACCTGTTCGATCCAAGCTGGATCGATGCGAGCGACTGAACGCGCGTAGAGCTTGGTCGTCCGCACGAGCTCGGCCGCGACGACCCACTTGGCTTCCCGCTCGGGGACGGCCGAGGAAGGATGAATCCAGAACCGCCCCGCGCGTGAGCCGCTGAAGCCGCCTTCGTGGTGCTTCTTGCCGAGCCCCGAGAGGCACCCGGTCAGGATCGCGCGGTGGAGTGCTTCGTGGTCCTGCTTTTTGGTGTCGCCTTTGATACCTGCCTCGCGGCTGAGATCCCGCAGCTGCCGATGCGTGTCGGTCCACTCGCGGAATCGCTGGTATGAAAGGTACTCCTTGGCGCACTGTTTGCGGAGCTGCGAACGCGAGTGCTCGCCTTTGAGTGCGTGATAGTGCTCCCAGAGCTTGAGCACGGTGACGAAGTCCGACGCCTTGTCTTTGTATCTGGCGTGCTGGTTGTCGGCGGCGTCGCGTTTCTCGAAGGGCCGTTCGCGCGGGTCTTGGACTTCGAGGAACGATGCGATCACGAGCGCCTCACTGAGCACGCCCTCGGCCGCTGCAGAGTGGAGAATCCGGCCGATGCGGGGATCGACGGGTAGCCGCGCGAGCAGTTTGCCCTCGGCTGTGAGCTGTCGATCCTTATCGACCGCGTTGAGCTCAAAGAGCGTGTCATAGGCGTCATTGATTCGTCCGCCGTCGGGCGGCTCAATGAAGGGGAAATCCTGTGGCTTGCCCAGCCCGAGTGATTGCATCTGCAGGATGACGCCCGCAAGATTTGTCCGCAGGATCTCGGGTGGCGTGAACTCGTCGCGACCGTCGTGGTCGGATTCGCTGTAGAGACGTATGCAGACACCCGGCTCGATTCGGCCGCAACGCCCGGCACGCTGACGCGCGGAGGCTCGGCTGATCGGCTCGATCTGGAGCGACTCGATTTTGCGTCTGGACGAGTAGCGATTCATACGCGCCAGGCCCGAATCGACAACGTATCTGATGCCCGGGACGGTCAGCGAGGTCTCTGCGACGTTCGTCGAAAGCACGACGCGTCGGCCCGGATGTCTGCGGAAGATCCGCTGCTGATCTGATGGCGAGAGCCTTGCATAGAGCGGCAGGACCTCGCAGCCTCGAAGTGCCGGGCTGGTCTCGGCGGCGTTGCGAATAACGTGCGCGGCTTCGCGGATCTCACGCTCGCCCGGCAAGAAGACGAGCACATCGCCGGGATTGCCCGGCCTATCGAGTGTGGCGAGCTCTTCGAGCGCCGAAACGATCGAAGAGGAAAGCGTAGCGTCATCGGGGTTGTCGGCGTCATCGATGGGGCGGTAGAGCATCTCAACCGGGTACGAGCGGCCGGAAACTTCGACAACCGGCACCTTGGCGTGCGTTGCGATCGAGAAGTGATCGCTGAATCGCTCAGCGTCGATCGTGGCCGAGGTGATGATGAGTTTGAGATCGGGTCGCTTGTGCAGAATACGAGTGAGATAGCCCAGCAGGAAATCGATGTTGAGACTGCGCTCGTGGGCTTCGTCGATAATGATGGCGTCGTACTGACGCAGCAACCGATCGGAGCGAGACTCAGCAAGCAGGATGCCGTCGGTCATGAGTTTGATGAGCGTCTTGTCGGTAGTGTGATCGCCGAAGCGGACCTTGTAGCCAACTTCCGTGCCGAGCGTAATGCCCAGCTCACTCGAGACCCGATCCGCGACGGCTCGTGCCGCCAGCCGCCTCGGCTGCGTGTGCCCGATCACGCCCTGAACCCCCATGCCCATTTCGAGCAGGAGCTTTGGGATCTGGGTGGACTTGCCCGAACCCGTCTCGCCGCTGACGACGATGACCTGCGCTTCGTCGATGGCCTGCCGGAGCTCGTCGAGATGAGCAGTGAAGGGCAGGTCGGCGGGGTATTGAATCCGCGGCACACTGGCCCGGCGGCGCTCGATACGCTGCATGGATTCGAGAATCAGGCGATCGGCCTGATCATGCTTTGATTGCCGGAGAAGTGCGTTGATTCGTCTGCGATCCGGGCCGAAGCACTTGGAGAGATCGTACCCGATCGGCGCAGATCGACCGCCGAGGCTTTTGCCCCGTCTTCGGCGGCGACTGGATGGCTGATCCTCCGGCATGGATGACAATAGAACTTGATCGAGTGCTCGGTCAGTCGGCCACGCTCAGGACGATCAGTTCCAGGTCGGCTTCGTAGCGATAGGCGTCATTTGGAAGCGGGTGGATCGCCA
>CAXBOF010000477.1:0-2549 GCA_963977205.1 uncultured Phycisphaera sp.
TAAGAGTCGACATCCGAGTCCATGCCATCCGATCCCAAGTAATCGCTCATGGCGTCGTCGTCTGGGGCATGCTCGCGTGCCGTGTCGTCGTGCGTGCCAGGCAGAAGAAAGGGCGTGATCGGTCCGACGCCGCTGTGCGAACCCTTGGTGTAGCACGCCTTGGCTTCTTTGGGTGTAACTTCGCGACGGACCGCCTGGATGCCGCCGTCGCGGCAGTACTGGCTCAACCCCATGCGCATCGAGAGCTGCTTCGGGTTGGTTAGGGGCTTCGGGTTCAACGGATCGAACATGGCGACGTAGTTGTCAAAAGTGAAGCCGCCCTTCGACAAGCCCTTGGCCTTGCACAGCTCATGATCGCCGCCGTGCTTCAAAAGCGTGCGGAGCGCGTACAGCTTGTTCGCACCGTTGCACAGCGTACCCTCCGGATGGTAGAATGGAAGGGGTTTCCACGTCTCGGCGCCGCGCTCAAACGCCATCGCCTTGTCGAGGTCGGCGCCCGTAAAACCTCGCTTCTTCAGCTTTTTCGACACCTCGTCGCTGCCTTCGCACTTGAGGCTGCCGAGCGCGGTGCCAGGCGAACTTGTGGCGCAATCGGGAATGTGCTTGCGCAGCAGGTCCGCGTGAAGGGAGAGGTCGAGGTCGGTGGTAATGGAGTCGGTGTCGCACGAGAAGACGTGACCGCCGCGCACCTCGATGTCATCCCTCAGCTCCCAAAGTTGGATACGCGCGTACGAGGTGATGGCTGCTGCGATGGCGACGTTGAAGTCTTTGACATTTAGATCGTCGAGGACGCGCAGGCAAGTATACTCGCCGTGGACCGCCTCCTCAATGAGCGCGTCGCGCGACAGGTAGCTGTAGACGGGCGTGTCGCTGGAGGGAAAGATCTTGACCGCCTCGCGCTGCATGGTGCGCAGGCCCCAAAATCCGTACATGCTGTTGATGACGACCTTCAACGCCTTCTCCAACGCACCCTTGCCTTCCTGCTTCGCTTTGCCCTTCATCTCGAACAGCGTACTGAATGCCTCTTTCATGACGTAGCCGCGCCGGAATTTAAAGCCATTGAGAGCCTTGTACTCGTACAGGCCTTCCGCCTCGCCCTTGCGGAGCTCTTCCGAGAAGAGCGTTAGCTCGTGCCAGCCGTCGAGGTGCGCGAAGAGGAGCTTGGATCCGCTGTTCGACGCCTTGATGCCGTGCAGCGGCTTGCGCGTCTTGCCGTGCTCAGTCGATCGGACGAGGCAGCGCACGAATCCAAAAAAGGCTTGGGGAAGCGCCGAGGCGCCGTCGGGTTTTGGGAAAGACTTCCACTCCAACGGTTCGCCATATGGGAGCAGGCGCTTGCCCATCGCCGGGAAGAGGCTGGTGAAATCGAGGTAGAAGACTGGGCCGTGGACGACACCGAGGTGGAAGAGCTCGACGCGGCCGCCATAGTACGAGCTGCGAATGAAGGCGTCCTGCTCCTGTGTCATCGTGAAGACGGAGTGCTGGCCGTAGAATTTGTTGAAGAAGGTTCGCTTGGCGATCCCGGCCGCCGTCATCACCTTCGAGAGACACACGCCGCCGCGCGCAAGCACTCTCGGCTTTGTGATAGCGTCGATGGAGACGTCGCGCGCCTCGTACTCCACCCCCAGCCGTGCCAGCTCGCGCCTGCAGAACGCAAGCATCTTGGTCGGCGCCTTGGCTGTGTACGGCACGACGACGAGCCGCACGCCGCGCTTTGCACACAGCTGGACCTTGCGCTTGTCGTCTTCGACGCGCCGCGCGTAGCCGCCGGTTGCCTTCTGGTTCCAAGGGTGATCCCGCTCTGAGTGGTACTCGTCCTGGAACTCGAAGGCCATGAGCTCGCTCTCGCAGTAGCCGTCGAGCTCGAGCCGCGCGTTGTCTTTGCTGCGCAGCCAGTCTGGGCGCTTCTTTTTGAACGTGAGAGGCTCAATGCCCAGCAGCGCCTCGAGCGCGTTCGCCGTGTTGCGCTCGCCCTCGTGTCCGCACTCCTTCTCGGTAAAGCTCATGTTGAAAACCTGCGTGCCAAAGCGCTCGACGAGCTCCAGCAGCCCGAGGCAGTCGTGCAGAAGGTACCGACGGATCGCCGTCTCGTGCGTGTCAAAGTTGTCAAGACTGATGTCGTCGTGCGCGACGGTCTCGACAAGCTTCTGGTGCGGCACTGTGTAGTCCTTGCACAGGCTCTGCAAAGACCCCGGCATGATGGCGAACGAGTCGCGGAAGTAGAGGCGCGTCTTCGAATCGCAGCCGTCCTGGTCGAGCAGTAGCGCCTGGAACCCGATCCACCGGCCGTTGAGAATGGTGCACTTCTTCCCCTCGATTTTGACACCGCGAAAGTCGAAGAGCGCCTCGCGCAGCAGCAGCGGCACGTCGAATTTGCCACCGTTGTGCGCCCACCAGTAGCTCTCGGCAAAGTAGCTCTGGTGCTTCCAGATAAACTCGACCATGCGCGTGAGCGCGTCGAGCCCCCAGAAGTCGACGTGCAGCATCGCGAGCTCGCCGTCCCAGTGGATGTTCGCCTCGGCTGGCTGGTCGCCGTTGGCAAACGGCTC
>CAXBOF010000478.1:0-2545 GCA_963977205.1 uncultured Phycisphaera sp.
ATTCCCTGCCTGTAGCCGGGACTTGTTCATGATCAGCATGAACATCGCGCCGGCGCTGCACGCCAGACCGAGTATCGCAACAAAGAGCAGGATTCGGATCGGTCGACTCACGACAGCTTCCCTCGCTTTCCCAATCCAATCGTACCCATCGCCATCAGCACAGAGCCCAGTGCGAATACGCCCGTCAGAGGCCAAGCCCATGAGCCCAAGAGCGGCGAAGCGAGCCCGTTGATTGATGATCGCAGCGCCTCGACGGGCCAGCTCAGCGGGTTGATGGCTGTCAGCCAGCGCATGACAGCCGCCGATTCGCTGGCGGGATAGAACGATCCGCTCAGGAGCCACATCGGCATGAGCACGGTGTTCATGATCGCGTGAAACTCCTGCGTGCTTTTGACGCGCCACGCGAGCGTCAGGGACACACTCACGATCGCCAGTGTGAGCAGGAGGGTCGCCAAGATGGCAAGTATCGTCTGGGTCAGCGACGGATAGACGCCCAGAATCCAGGCGGCCGGCAAGAGGATGAGTGCTTGCAGAAATGCGGGCAAGCCGATGCCGATGATCTTGGCCATCACAACCGAGCCGCTCGGCGCGGGGCCCGCCATGACGACGAGCAACAGGCCGCTGTCGCGGTCCTCGATGAGCGAGATGGCCCCGAAGATGGATGCGAAGAGCGAGGCCATCGCCATCATCCCGGGGAGCAGGAAGGCCGCGTACGCGCGCTCGTCGCCCACGCCCATCAGTCCGGAGATCGATCCCGCAAAGCCTGCGCCCAGCGCGATGAGCAGGACCATCGGCGTGCCGACGGTCGCGACGATCCTCGCCGGCTGGCGCCAAAGACGCAGCCACTCACGACCGACAAGGGCCATCGTCGCATCCGTCGCGCTCACAGCTTTGCCCCGATGAGTGTGTCGTAGACATCCTCGAGCGAAGTCTCGCGAACTGTGCAGCGCTCGCCCGCCTCAATAAGTCGGCTCGCCTCACGAGACGCCTCAACTCTGCTGCACCGGATCGGATCCAGACCAGCATCGCGCTCGATCACGGCTTCGTAGCCAAGCTCGGCAATAAGCACCGACGGCACGTTCTGGGCAACGACCTCACCTTCGCGGAGCGCGATCACCCGGTCCGCTCTTGCCGCGTCGGCCATGTCGTGTGTTGCGTACACAACGGCGATCTTGAGCCGCTCCCGGAACGCGTCGAGCACGTCCCCGATCGCTCTGTGCGAGGCGCGATCAAGGCCGGCCGCAGGCTCATCGAGAATCAGAAGCTCCGGCCCGACCATGAGCGCCCGCAGCAAGTCCGCTCTCCGGGCGAGCCCGCCCGAGAGTGTCCCCACGCGATCGCTGAGCCTATCGGCGAGCCCCGTGATCTCGGCGGCTTCATTCAGTCGAGCCTGACGGTCTGTCCTGTCCACGCTGTAGACACGGGCAAAGAGTTCCGCGTTTTCGCGCACAGTCAGGAGCGGATCTAGAGCTGTGCGCTGGAGCACGACAGAGCACACCGGTTTGCCTTCAACTGTTCCGCTGGTTGGGGCGACGACGCCGGCAAGCAGACCCAGCAGCGTCGATTTGCCCGAGCCGTTGGGGCCGATGACCGAGATCATCTCACCGGCATCAATCTTGAGCGAGAGCTCACGCAGCGCAGGGCGGTCATGGTTCTGATTCGGATAGGTCTTGCTGACGCGATCGAGACGGATCATGTTCCTAGCCAGTCGGCTCCGATGCAGGCGTCGGCCACGAGCGCGATGAAGAGCACCGGCAAGTAGATGATGGAAGCAAAGAACAGCGTGCGTGCTCCACCGGCCGCGAGTGATCGCCCAAGTTTCGAAACCAGCAGCACCATCCAGATGCCCATGACCAACGCGACCAAGCCATAGCCAAATCCGAAGAGCTCTGGCATGGCAAGCAAGGGTGCGAACGTGGCAGCCACCATGACAATTGACCAGGCCGCGATCGTGATCAGGACGGTTTCGTCACGCCGAGCGGTCTGCAGCAGAGTCCGGTAGCCGGCCGCGGCGTATTGGTCGCGGTACATCACCGCGATCGCCAGGAAGTGAGGCATCTGCCACGCAAAGAGCAGTAAGAAAAGCGACCAGGCGGGCCATCGGCCAAGATCCGCCAGACTCGTGGGCGAAGCGCACGCCCAGCCGATCAAAATCGGCAGCGCCCCGGGAACCGCGCCGATGACCGTCGATTTGGGCGTGATCGCCTTCATCGGCGTGTAGAGCGCGACGTAGAGAATCACAGTCGAGAGAGTGATCGCCGCTGCGACCGGATACCCGAATGCAAAGAGCAGGCCCGGCCCGAGCAGCGAAAGCGTGGCCGAGAAAATCAGTACCGTTCTGGGTGTCAGCCCGCCGGACGGAATTGGGCGACGCCGGGTCCGGGCCATCACCGCATCGCGGGAACGCTCGTACCACTGGTTCATGGCGTTGGCGCCCGAGGCGGCAAGGGCTGTCCCGAGCAGGCAGATGATCGCGGGCAGGATCATGCTGCGGAATCCCAGCCCGTAATAAGCCGCCCCAACGATGAACCCGACCGCCGCCGAG
>CAXBOF010000479.1:0-2515 GCA_963977205.1 uncultured Phycisphaera sp.
AGAGCTGGACGCTTTAATCTCGTCCATCGCCTGGCTCATCACGTTCATCTCGCTCTGGCCCTTCATCGCGCCCTGCTGGGCTTCTTCCGAAAGAGCCGTCGCCTGCACGGCGTTGTCTGCCGTCTGCGAGGTCATCGAGGAAAGCTCTTCGAGCGAGGCGCTGATCTCCTCGAGGCTGGCGGCCTGCTCGGAAGCGCCCGATGCGAGCGACTGGCTCGACGATGCGATCTGGCTCGAGCCGGCATCGATCTGATTGGAGCCGCTGCTGACCTGCTCCAGTGTCGAAGAGATATTACGGATCATCTCGCGGAAGCCTGTGGCCAGCTGGCCCATGCTGTCGACACCCTCGATAGTGATCTGTTGGGTCAGGTCGCCCTGGCCCGCAGCAACGGCAACCTCGAGCAGCTGCTCGACCTTGTCCTGGAGTTCCTGAGCGGCGATGCGTTCACGCTCGGCGTTCTGGGCGACTTCACGCTGCAGGTTCTTCTGCGGGGTAATGTCGGTGGCGTACTTCACGACCTTGTAAGGCTTGCCGCTCGGATCGAAGATGGGGTTGTACGAGGCCTGAATCCAGATCTCTTTGCCGCCCTTGCCGAGGCGCTTGTACTCGCCGGCGTCGAAGGTGCCGGCGTTGAGGTTCTTCCAGAACGCGGCGTACTCGGGGCTCGACGCGTAATCGGCCTCGGCGAACATGCTGTGGTGCTTGCCCTTGATCTCGTCAAGTGTGTAGCCGAGCGTGTTGAGGAAGTTGTCGTTGGCCCAACGGATGGTGCCGTCCATCTCGAATTCGATCACGGCCTGAGATTTGCCGATCGCATCAATCTGGCCCTGGAAGTCTGCGTTCTTGAGCTTCTGCTCGGTGATGTCGGTGGCGAATTTGACGACCTTGATCACCTTGCCGTTCTTATCGAAGACGGGGTTGTAGGAAGCCTGGATCCAGATTGATTCGCCCTGGCTTGTGATGCGTTTGTACTCGCCGGCGTCGAACTGGCCGTTGCCGAGGCGCATCCAGAAGGCGGCGTACTCGGGGCTGTTCGTGTAGCTCTGCTCGCAGAACATGCGGTGGTGCTTGCCCTTGATCTGAGCAAGGGTGTAGCCCACGGCCTCGAGGAAATTGTCGTTGGCCGAAAGGATGGTGCCATCCGGGGTGAACTCGATCACGGCCTGGGAACGATTGATCGCGTCCGACATGCCCTTGAGGTTCATGAATTCAGAGTTCGATTCAGAGTGGTCGGACATGCTATCTCTCCGTGAATACCTTGTCCCCGAGTTGGGGCAGGCCGAATAAACGCCAAGCCGCACGCCGGGTGCGGTCATTCCAGAACTTCGAGTGTTCTCGACAGGAACCCGTGGGTGCTTAAGGTCCGAGGCCGGTGGTCAGCCTCAATCTCGCGGACTTGCCCGGAGGGGGTCAACCTGAACTGGTGAGCAGCCGGCACAGCCGGGCGTGTAAAAAAAGTTGGTGTGACTCTTTGCCGCGGTTCCGTCCAGGACTGGGTCAATCGGCCTCGAAGGCGAGTCTCAAAGCGGGGCGGGGCTGAATAGGGTGCCGCACTGAGTGAAGGCGGGCACAGTTCTAAGTATAAGTAAAATGTAAAAAACAGATGAGTATTGAGTGATCCCCGTGCGCAGTCAAGAGTCCTGAGAATCACGACGAACGCATGATCCGTAAGCGGCGTTCCTCGTCAAGGGCGCCCGCAAGGGATCAGTCATGCGTAGAGCGGGTGCTCTGCATTCCAAGATCGGAGCGTCATCGATGTCAGATCAAGATTCGGCCGTGGCAACTCAGCAGCAGCAGCAGCTCAGCGCCAACGAGCTCCGCGGCTACGTAGACGCGATCAGCAAATCACAGGCCGTGATCGAGTTCAACCTCGACGGCACGATCGTCACCGCCAACGAGAACTTTCTGGATGCACTCGGCTACACACTCACCGAGCTCCGCGGCAAGCACCACCGGATGTTCTGCGAGCCTTCCTATGCCGAATCGGCCGAGTACCGCAGGTTCTGGGAGAAGCTCAACACGGGCCAGTTCGATGCCGGGGAGTACAAACGCATCCGCAAGGACGGCAGCGAAGTCTGGATCCAGGCCTCGTACAACCCCGTCTTTGATGACAACGGTCTGGTAAGCAAGGTCGTCAAATTTGCCACTGATATCACCGCTCAGAAAGAGATGCAGTTCGAGCAGCAGCGGGCTCGCAAGCGTGAAGCGGAGCAGCAGGCCGCTCTGAAAGTGCTGCTCGAGAACGTCTCGAGCGGGGCGGACCAGATCGACCTGGGTGCGCAGCAGATCGCTGAGTCGAGCCAGTCGCTCGCCGAGGGTGCGTCGGAGCAGGCGGCCAGCCTCGAGCAGATCAGCGCCTCGATCGAAGAGATGGCGGCCATGACAAACCAGAACGCGGACAACGCGGTGCAGGCGTCGTCGCTTTCAGAAGAGGCCGAGCGGTCGGCGAGCCGGGGCCAGTCCGAGATGCAGCTCATGACGCAGGCGATGGACGAGATCAAGGCGTCGAGCTCG
>CAXBOF010000480.1:0-2515 GCA_963977205.1 uncultured Phycisphaera sp.
GAATCGCGGGGCATGATGCTCGCCGCCAGCAACGCGCCCAAGGGCGAAGGCGCCGAGCGTGATGTGGTCGCGGTGACGCTCTTCAGCCCGCTCGAGACCGGTTCAATCGTCTCGTGATGACGGCTTCTGGCCATGTTGCGCACTGCGACGAGACTGGCCATCAGGGCGCTCTGTTGCCGCACCACTTCCAGATTCGATCCGGCGAAGCATGTTCTGAAATTGCTCCTCGATCCGCTCGTCGCGCTGGGCCTCGGCCTCGCTGACCTCTGCGGTCAGGACTTCAAGACGCTGCTCGACATCCTGCAACTCATACCGGGTCATCGCGGCCCGGGCATCGAAGCCCTTGGCGATCGCTTCCCGCAGGGCATTGCTCGCCTCCAAAGTCGTTGCCTCTGACGCTTCAGGGTTGCGGAGCTCAAAACTCAGCTTCTTCGCCGCGTGCGCGATATCGAGGCCGGCGATCATCTCATCTTTGGTCGCTTCATACCGCTCGGCGTCGGTGTCTTTCAGATCCACCAAACGCTGGAGTCTGGGGGCGAGCTTGCGAAGAAACCGGTCACGCTCGGGGCCCTCTTTCTCAAGAATGCGAGCAAACGGCAAGTCCTCGCCCGAATTCCCGCGGTCACTCTGAATGTCCCGGAGCACCGCGATGAATTTGGACTGATCTTCGGCCGTGAGTTCGCGACCCCGATCCCGCTCATGCGGCGGCTCACCCTCGCCTGGCTGAGGCCGCTCGGGCATGTCCCCCCGATCGATGCTCTCGATCTGCCGCTGGAGCCAACGCTCGCGCATCTGCAGTCTTTCGAGCTGCTGCTGCATGTCCTGCCGCAACTCTTCTCGGGAAGGCTGGCGGTGGGGGCGTTCTTCCTGACCGGAAGCAGTTGTAGCGAGGGCTGAGCCGACAACTAGGCACATCAGTATGTTCTTCACAGCGAGCCTCCGAGATCCTGCCAGGTTGAGTTGGTTGCGAGTTCGAACTCGTTGGTGTCGATCTGCAGTTCCAAGAAGTCCAGACTCTGCCCGATCTCGTCGGCATCAGAGATCAGCATATCCATGGCATCAAACGAACTGAGAAGAAAGTCAGCCGAGAAATCATCTTCGGGGGCCGAGGCGACTTTATCCAAGTTGTCCATATCGACGCTGAGCATGGGCATCCAGACGATGAAGCCCATGAGCCCGACGCAGGCGAGTGTGACGAAGGGGATCCAAGCCGTCGACTTCTTGCGGCGACGCCCGGCGATGCGCTGCTCAGGCAGCTGTTGCATCGTGTTCCAGATCCGGTCCTCAAATGCTGCGTCCGGCTCGGCGCGGTCGATGCGAGCCAAATTCTCAAGCGCGCTTTCCATGGCCGAGTCGTGTTCGTTGTTATTCATGGCTTCCTCCGGACTTCGCATCGACGCTCAGCAGATTCCGCAGTTTGTGCAGCGCGCGGTGGTGTCGAGCCAGCAGTGTTCCCACGGGCTCATTGAGCAGTTCCGCGATGGCTTTGAACTCCAAGCCCGCCTGGTGCCTGAGGCTGATGATCTCCTGGTCGGCTTCGCTCATACTCTCGATCGCAAGGCGCAGCTGGCCCGGGTCCTTTGCGTCTTGTGGTGATGAGCTTTCTTGCGCCAACGTCTGAATAGGTCTGCTCTCGACGCGCAGCCGACGGGTATCCCTGCGGATCTGATCCCGGATGCGGTTCATCGCGATCCGAAAGAGCCACGGCTCAAACTGGCCATGCTCTGTATACCGCCCCGTGGACACGTGTTGGAAAACAGAAGCGAACACCGCCTGCGCTACCTCCTCGGCTTGATCCGGATCCCGGAGCCGACTCTTGGCCAGGGCGTAGACACGCCTGCCGTATCTCTCGATCAGTTCAGACCAGTCCTGACCGTCCCCTCGGGCAGCCTCTGCAACGAGACCCGCTAATTCATCAGCCTGACCTTGAGCGGCAGCGCCCTGTTGATCGTCGAGTTCTCGCCCGGCGATGTGCTCGTCCACAGCTGACTTCCTCTGAAAGGCACAACGCTCAAACGTCATGCGGATTGCATGCCCGTAGCGGCTTCTGGACCGATATCATCGTTGCATGACCGCCATTGCATACACCGTGATCGCCGAGACCAACTCGGAGGCCACCATGCGAGCCTATGTCGACTGGCTCAGCTCGGGGCATATCCGTGATGTGATTGAGGGCGGGGCCCAGTCCGCCACGCTGATCCGGCTCGACAAATCAGAGGATGGGATGCACAGAGCGGAAGTGCGGTATGTGTTCGGGTCGCGGAACGCCTTCGAGGCATACGAGGCCGGGCCGGCGATGGCTCTCCGCGAAGACGGAATCCGGTTGTTTGGCCCCCAAAGCGAACACACGATCGGGTTTCGTCGAACGCTGGGCGGGGTCGTCTCCGTTCTACCCTGATGCTGTCTGCTATTTTCTCGGGCCTTCGAAGGGACCCCTTTGCCCGAAGTGAGCGATGAAACTCTGGTCGGCCGGTATGTAAAGGGCGATCGGTCTGCCCTGCGGGTGCTCATGGAT
>CAXBOF010000481.1:0-2507 GCA_963977205.1 uncultured Phycisphaera sp.
GACGATGACGATCCCATTGAGCAACGCGAGCGCTGCGCTTGTGGCCGAGCAGATCAAGCCGCTGCTTGATGCGTACGGCTCGGTCACGCCGGTGCCCGAACAGAACATCGTGATTGTCGTCGAGACTGCGGCTCAGATCGAACGCATCTCGCAGGTCATCCAGACGATCGACGATCGCAAGCCGGTCGATTCGTCGTACAGACTCTTCCCGCTCAAGAACGCACAGGCCGATGCCGTCGTCAACGCGCTCAAGGGATTGGTCGGCACGCGCGTGCAGCGCATCATCATCGACAAAGATGGGAAGCAGAATGTTGTCGAAGAGATGGACGTCGGTGGTCTGAGTATTCAGCCCGACTCGCGAACCAACGCAGTCATCGTCGTCGGTCCGGAATCGCGCATCGAAACTGTTGAAGAACTCATCGCGCTGCTTGACGCGGACGAGGCCGGCTCGGTTGGCGGTCGCCGTCTCGTCACGCTCCCGCTGCGCACGGTGACCGCCAAGATCGCATCGGACCGGATCAATCAGCTCTTTGCGGGCGTCGATCAGGCCAAGCGTCCGACGGTGGTGCCGCTGGATGAGTCGGGCAAGATCGCGGTGGTGGGATCCGAGGATCAGCTTGTCCAGGTCACCGCGCTGATCGATGAACTCGATCCCCGTCGCGGCGACGCGGGGCAGGATGACAGCGAGGTTGCCCGGGTGATCGCGCTGGAGCACCTGTCTGCACAATCGGCCAGCACGATTGTTTCGAGGCTGCTGACCCCCCGCCAGCAGGCGGTGATCCGCATCGTGGCTGGTAACGATGGCAAGTCGCTCGTGGTTGCCGGGCCGGGCGAGGAGATCACTCGGTTCGAGAAGCTGCTGGACGGGATCGATCGCCCGGTGTCGGGGGCGCGTGAGGTTCGGCTCGTCCGGATCGATGCTGCAGACCCGGCTGCAGTCTTTGCGAGCACGGACAATCTGTACACCACTTCCCAGGACGAGCCCGAGCGTCTCGAGCGTTCGCTCGATGAGGCATCGGCTGCGGTGACGCTCATTGGTTCCCGCAAGGACATCGATGAGTACGTACGGCTGCTCGGCGAGGCTCAGAAGACCGTGGGCCTTGCGACCCAGACGCGGACGTATGACGTCGCCAATGAAACGCCCGAGCAGCTCGCATCGAGGCTTGGGCGGATTGTTTCGGTTGTCCTTGGCAATCAGGGACCGATGCCGACGATTCAGCCTATTCCGGAGCTCGATCAGATCATCGTGCGTGCACAGCCGGCGCAGTTCCAGCTTATAGATAATCTCATCGCCCAGATCACCGAGAAGACCTCAAGCGAGGTGCAGGTGGAGGTCATTCGTCTGCATTCGGCGGATGTGCCGGGGTTGATTGAGCGTGCGCGCTCGATGGCGCAGCTGGCCAATCCGGACCTGACGCCCGCCAGCGTGCAGCACGATGAGACATCGGGCAACCTGATTGTGACAGGCAGCGCCGAATCGGTCGCGGTCTTTGGCGAAGGTCTCAAGCAGGCGCAGTCGCTGACCGCGCCGGGCCGGACGACGCGAGTGATCGATGTGCAGCGGGCCAACGCTGCCGATCTTGTTGAGCCGTTGCGCGCGTTCCTGGCCTCGGCAGACTCGATCGACCCGGGGCGGAGCGTGCCCGAGCCGACGCTCTCTGTTGTCGAGAGGACCAACAGCCTTCTTGTGGTCGCCGAGCCCGCGCAGCACGACATGATCCTGGATCACGTGCGGAGGCTGGATGTGCTCGAGCAGACAGACCTCCCGCCGTTGCGGCTGCTTCAGCTGCGCACGGCCGAAGCGCAGTCGATCGCGCTCATGCTCACTGAGCAGTATCGTCAGCGACCCCAGACCGAGCGCACCGCTCAGCCTGTTGAGGTCCGCGCGGACACGGCTACGAACACGCTCATCGTGGCGGCGCATGAGGACCTCTTCCAGGACATCAAGGCGTTCGTCGAGGACCTCAACACCACGCAGGCTGATGGGCCAGAGCGTGTGACCAAGCTCTTCCCGCTCCGCGTCGCGCGGGCTGCCGATGTCGCGCTGGCTATGGACAGGCTCTACCCCGAGCCCCCTATTCCTCTGGACCGCCGCGGCGTACCGATGCCTTGGCTCCGCGAGCCGAAGCAGGTGACGGTCTCTGCCGAGGAGAACAGCAACTCGCTCATCATTGATGCGCCGGCCGATCGGATGGAATCGCTGACGGAGCTTGCCGAGCAGCTCGATCGTGTGCAGGTTCCCGCTGCTGCTGAGCTCCGCACGTACCGCGTCGAGAACGCGGACCTACAGGTGATCGCGCAGGCGCTGACCGGCCTTGCCAATCGCGGCATCCTGAGCTCGCCCGCGCAGGCGGGACGCCAGGCGGTGCAGGTGCTCATCGAAACCGAGCCACGCAGCAAGACACTGATCGTCGCGGGCGATGAGGTGACGTTCCAGAAAGTCGAGCAGATGCTCGCGGATCTCTCGGCTGTTCCGATCGAGCGTGAGCTGCGCGTGGTGTCGATCA
>CAXBOF010000482.1:0-2504 GCA_963977205.1 uncultured Phycisphaera sp.
GACGGTACCGACCCGACTTCGTGGTGCTCGTCAATGACGGACGCCCGCCGCACGATGATGGATCGCCGGACTTGCTGCATCTCGTCGTGGAGATCAAGGGATACCGACGCGAAGACGCCAAGGAGAAGGCCGGCACCATGCGGGACTACTGGGTACCGGGTGTGAATAACCTTCGGTCCTACGGTCGCTGGGCATTCGCTGAGTTCGCTGACGTCTACGAGATGCAGTCGAACTTCGAGTCCAAAGTCGAAGAGCACTTCAACAAGATGATCAACGAGGCCGCCATGGGTGCCTCTGTTGTTGCATGATGCAAGGAGCGTGTCGACCCGATTCGCATGGAAAGACGAATGAAGGCAACACCGGAGCAGCCAACCCGATCGATTCTGGAGATGTCGGCCGACGAGGCCCGCGGCTTTCTGCTGAAGCCAGTGAGCTACTGCAGCATCGATATCCCCGACTACATCGACTTCACCCAAGTGCTCACTGAGACAGCGAAGGTGCTGGAATCCGCAAAGCTGTCGAGCATGCAGAAGCACCCCCCTCGCGACGAATCAGGCGTCAACTACACGCTCCTGGCAAACAAAGACGGCCGTCACGCATGGCGACCATTCCAAGTCATTCACACTGCCCTGTACGTGTCGCTCGTCCAGACGATGACAACCGAAGACGCCTGGAAACTGATCACGGATCGCTTCACTGCGTTCTCAAGCCTGCTACGGATCGACTGCCTGAGTATCCCGGTGGAGTCGCAAACGAAGCGGAGCGATCAGGCCGAGCAGGTGACTCAATGGTGGCTTGGGATCGAGCAACGGTCCATTGAGTTGTCACTCGAGTATGGGTACGTGCTCCACGCCGACATCTCGGAATGCTACGGGTCGATCTACACCCATTCAATCCCGTGGGCGCTACACACGCGACCGGTTGCAAAGGCGAAACGCAAGCGCAACGAGTTGTTGGGCAATGAGATCGACGGCACGATTCAGGACATGCGGGAAGGCCAAACAAACGGCATCCCGCAAGGGTCGGTCGTCATGGACTTCATCGCAGAGATGGTGCTCGGCTACGCAGACGAGCTACTCGCCGAGCGGCTGGATGCCGAGAAGGTCACCGAGTACCACATCCTCCGATACCGCGACGACTACCGCGTGTTCGTCAATAACCCGGAGCTCGGCGAGCTGATCCTCCGCACGCTGACCGAGGTGCTGATTGATCTTGGCCTGAAGCTCAACGGCTCCAAGACATCCCAGGCCCAGCCCGTCGTACGAGCGTCGCTGAAGCCGGACAAGTGGGCGTGGCTGCTCCACAAGCAACGCGATTTCAATCTGCAGAAGCACCTGCTCGGCATCCATGCCCACGGCACCGAGTTTCCGAACGCTGGCAGCCTCATGATCGCCATGTCCGCATTCCACAAGCGACTGATGCGTGCAAAGAAGATCCTAGCGCCGCTGCCCATGATCGGCGTCGCGCTCGACATTGCGATCCACAGCCCGAGGGTGTTCCCCGCGTGCGCCGCCGTGATCAGTCGGCTCCTACAGGAACTCGACTCGGACGAGGAGCGGCGTGATGTTCTACAGAAGGTCCTCGCGCGAATCCGGACCCTCCCGAATGTTGGGACCATGGAGGTATGGCTGCAGCGCATCAGTCATCCGATCCAAGCCGAGTTCAGCTACGAGGAACAGATCTGCGAGATCGTTCGCAGCCCGGGCGGCAGCCTCTGGAACAATGACTGGATATTGTCGAAGCCGCTGCTCACGGCTCTGGGTCACGACATCATCGATCGGGGTACATTGGCCAAGCTGAGCGTGGTCGTGCAGCCTGACGAGATTGATCTGTTCTCCTACGAGTAGCAGCGCCTGAGGAAGCCGAGACACGAATGGCCAAAAAGACCACCAAGAAGAAGTCCACGCCCAAAAAGGTCACCGCCCTCACCCATGAGGATGCGTCGCGGAAGAACATCCCGACGGCCGAGTACCAGTCCGTCATGGGCAAGGAGCAGCAGGCGCCGGTGCCGGTGGCGTACTCGCGGGAGGGCGTCGGCGGGGCGCTCGCGGACGAGAAGGCCGGGCGGAACCGGGACCTTGACCCGCAGCTCGTCTGGCGCGGCAAGGACGAGCAGGACTGGTCCGACCTCGTTGTCCACGCGCCGCCGCTGTTCATCCAGGAGAAGGTCCACCCCAAGGTGCTGATCGACGACCTGCGGCAGCGCACCGAGGCCGGCGAGCACGACGCCGAGCCGCAGCTCGACCTGTTCGGCGACTTCAACGGGGTGCCGGAGGGCGACGCCAAGACCGAGTTCTACCAGCACGACGCGAACTGGACGAACCGGATGATCCTGGGCGACTCGCTTCAGGTCATGGCGTCGCTCGCCGAGCGGGAGGGGCTGCGCGGGCAGGTGCAGTGCATCTACCTCGACCCGCCCTACGGCATCAAGTTCAACTCGAACTTTCAGTGGTCAACGACAACCCGAACCGTTACTGATGGCAAGACAGACCACATCACCCGGG
>CAXBOF010000483.1:0-2499 GCA_963977205.1 uncultured Phycisphaera sp.
AGCCGAGGCGCATAAACGCGCCGACGACCTCGTAGCCCTGCTCCTGGAGCAGGGCCGCAGCCACCGAGGAGTCCACGCCCCCCGACATCGCAAGCAGTACCTTTCCGCGTGTCTTCACAGCCGAGTGTAGAGCCCTGAAATCACTGGAGTTGCAGCCGGCTCACCCGTCGTCCTCGGGAGCGAGCTCGAAGATGCCGCTGTCATCGCCCGTATCCTCGATCCGGTACCCGCCGACGCGATAGGTCGGCGGGATGTCATCGGGTTCCTCGTCAGGGGTTTCATCGACTTTCCTTGGTGGGCTGGTCGCCTGCGCGGGCATGCGGGCCAGGGCTTCCTGCTCACGTTCGTAGCGCTCGCGTTCTTCCTGGACTTTTTTCTGCGCCACTCTCGCATCGCGGGCCTCGGCCGCGGCATTGCTCGAGATCGCCAGGAACGAGATCATCGCCACCTGCAACACCGAGATCACCGCGACGATCAGGCTCATCGCAAAGATCACCAGCAAGATCGCCCCGATCACCGCTGCGGGCAGTTTGACGGGCCCGAACCAGTCCGAGCCCAGAAACAGCACGGGACCTGCGATGCCACAGATCCCGATGCCCCACGCGGCCGTGTGTATCCGCGAGGCCAGCCCCCCGTCGCCCGCCCAGGTCGCCAGCGCGTTGTGATGCGCGAGCACCGGCACCGAGGCCACGAACGCCAGCACCGTGCTGTCGAGCCGCTCTTGATGATCATGAGCCGCCAAACCGCGAACAGAACCGGGAACAACCACACGAGCTGTGCCAGACGGATACCCAGCAGCCACGGCTCATGATCCAGGCACGCATCGCCGAGTGTTGACTCGGACCTGGGCCTTTTCCCCGATGAGATCGCAGCACCCACGATCCAGAGCACCGCGCCGGCTCCAAAGAAGATCGGCCCGGAGGCATCGCTCGCACCCCGGATCGAGAGCAGCCCGAGAACGATCAGGCAGAGCCCGATCGAGGCGAGCCCCAGCCCGAAGCTGAGTTTGCGGAGATAATCGACGGGTGCATCAGAAAGGTTGTCGCCCCCGAGCACGCGCGGCTTGGATCGCGGGATCGGCGTGCCACACTCGGGGCACATCCCGCCCGCGTGCAATCCTTTGAGCGAGTAGCTGCACTTTCGGCACAGGCGATCCTCGTTGATCACCTCACCCAGAAAGCGCGTGCTGTCGGATCGTGTGTGCGTCGGCATCGCGGGTATCAGCCTACCAGCAGAACACCGCCCATTCAGCGAGCGCCGACGGAACTCACTGCTTCGACCGCGTTCTTGAACATCAAAAGCCCGATCGGCTCGCGGGATTTGGTCTGGGCTGTCAAACGCGTCCACGAGGGATGGCGGTTCCACTCAAGGTACCGCTCGGGGTGCGGCATGAGGCCGAAGACCCGGCCCGTCGGATCGCAGATGCCCGCGATCCGATCGACCGAACCGTTCACATCGTCTCTGTATCGCAGCGCGACCTGCCCGTTCTGTCCGAGCAATTTGGCGGTTGCACCGTCGGCGACGAAGCAGCCCTCGCCGTGAGCGATGGGCAACACGTTTGTTTCCTCGGCTTCCTCGGCGAGCCCACGCGTCCAGACGCACTTGGACGAGCCCTCGAAAGCGATGCCGCACCAATCGGAGATGAACGAGCCGCCCGAATTCACGGTCAGCGCGACACGTTTCTCCTCGATGCCCGGCAAGAGCCCGGTCTGCACGAGCACCTGAAAGCCGTTACAGATGCCGATGATGCACGCCCCGCGATCGATCGCCCCGCGCAGGCTGTCCATGAGCCCGAGCCGGGTGTGCATCGCAAAGATCCGCCCCGAGGCCACGTCGTCGCCGTAGCTGAACCCTCCCG
Organism: uncultured Phycisphaera sp.; assembly: GCA_963977205.1. GTDB lineage: Bacteria > Planctomycetota > Phycisphaerae > Phycisphaerales > UBA1924. Next base: position 1,859 of record CAXBOF010000483.1, read on the forward strand.
GAAATCCGATCAGGTCGGCTTTGTCGATGGGCGAGGGATCCGTAACGAGTGCTTCAAGATGCGCCAGCCGCGTTTGGGCCCCCGCAAGCTCGAAAGCGCGGGCGAGTTCGGCGTCGCAATTCGTGCCGGCGGTGCGGATAACCAGAGCGGTAGGCATCGGTATAGGATAGGCATCGGGTCGGAGTCCGCCGCTTGTAGAGGACCCCGCCCGATTCATTCTTTATATGTCCGGAGTGATGACATGCCCGCTGTGTTCCCGTTCCAGGCCCTCCAGTACAACCACGGCAAAGGTGATGTGACCAAGCAGGTCGCGCCCCCCTACGACGTCCTCGACAAGGCCCGCAAGCAAGCGCTCATCGATGGCGATGCGCACAACATCGTCGCTATCGATCTCCCTCACACACCCGCCAAGGAGCTTGGCCCGCCCTCGGCCTACGAGGCTGCCGGCGAGTCGCTCTGCAACTGGCTCACCGAGGGTGTGCTGACCAAAGGCGAGAAGCCCGCGATCTTCGCCTACCGCCAGACCTTCACCTTCCGGGGCAAGGACTACCAGCGCTGCGGCATGGCCTGCACCGTTGAGACCCAGCCCCTCGGGGCACGCGAGGGCGGGGGCATTCTCCCTCACGAGCAAACATTCAGCG
>CAXBOF010000484.1:0-2498 GCA_963977205.1 uncultured Phycisphaera sp.
AGGTTCGGGAGCAGAGTCTTCCGCAGGAAGCTCTGCCGGGGGCTCGGGTGGCGGTGTCGGTGGTTCCGTCTCCTCGGGCTCGGGCTCGGGCGGGGGTTCCGTCATCTCACGTTTGATCTTCGTACGCTCGGCGATCACCAAGCGCGCTTTCTCACGAGCCATGGCGAGCACCTTGAGCTGTTCGGGGGTCCTTTCCTTGCGGCCTCGGGACTTGTAACGGTCGGGGTCGGACATTTAACTTAAGAGAACATTATATTTCCACATCACAGCCGTTGGCTTTTAGGTTGGCAATGAAAGCTGGCACGCTCGTCAGCTGATTGCCGCTGAGCTTCAACCACTTTAGCGACGTGAGCTGCCCGATCTCCACCGGCAAGCTCGTCAGATTATTTTGGCGGAGGTCCAACACCGTCAGCGAAGTGAGCTGCCCTATCTCCGGCGGCACGCTCGTCAGCTGATTGCGGTTGAGGTTCAAATCCGTCAGCGACGTGAGCTGCCCGATCTCCGCCGGCAAGCTCGTCAGCTGATTGCGGCTGAGGTACAACGACTCCAGCGAGGTGAGCTGCCCGATCTCCGTCGGCAAGCTCGTCAGCTCATTGTCGCTGAGGTCCAACACCGTCAGCGAAGTGAGCTGCCCTATCTCCGCCGGCAAGCTCGTCAACTGATTGCCGCCGAGGTACAACCACGTCAGCGAGGTGAGCTGCCCCATCTCCGCCGGCAAGCTCGTCAGCTCATTGCCGTCGAGGTACAAGTCCCGCAGCGACGTGAGCTGCCCGATCTCCGCCGGCAGACTCGTCAGCTGATTGCCAATGAGTTGCAACTTTGTCACCCGATCGCCATCGAACGTCACCCCTTCCCAGTCCTTGGGATCGTCACCCTTCCAACTGCGTTGCAATCTAGGCTCCCGTTCGCGCCACAGGCGAAGAACTTTGACATCGTTGTTGTTAGCTGGAGGCGTCGGCTGCGGCCTCGGTGGTGGAGGAACAGGGTTTGGCCTCGGTGGTGGAGAAACCGGCTGCGGCATCGGTTTCAACCCCATGAGTTGGATGCGTTTCGCGCGCCTCGATCCCATCCAAGCGTTCACCCACGGCTCTTGCTTATTTTGGGTTTTCTCCATGATTTCAAAGGACACCTCTTCGAGCATGTCGCGCACGGGCTTCTCTTCCGCCAAAAACTTCAAAAGATGATGCGTGTAGAAACCGTTGCGACCACCCGGCTCACCCGCCCCGTCGCTCGCCGTTTCGCGCGGTGCGGTCGCGTACGCGATGACAGTTCCACCATCTCTGAGCGGGGGTAACGTCGGTTTATACTCGGCGAGACCAAAGGAGGATGCGTCCCGGGTACCACGCGTCACGCGCACAGAGCGACACGCGTCCAAGATGACCACGGTGAACGCCGCCCCCCTGTTGCGAATGCCCTCTAGGAGTTTGCCGAGTTGTATCGACGTGCGCTCGAGTCGACGCTCGTCCACGTTATCCGGCGTCTCCTTCATGCACATGTAGTTATCACCCTGGTATTCACACCCGTGCCCTGAGAAGTAGTAGAATGCGAGGACGCCCGGACCGAGTCGACTCTCGAACGTGTCTTGAGCCTTGTCGAATTCCTTCAGAGTTGGATCCAAACAGAGCTCCACACGGAACCCCATCCCCTCCAGCTTCGCCGCCACGTCTTCGGCGTCGTTCAGTGTGTTTCGCAGAGGCGAATTTGCGTAGTTCTTCACGCCCACGACGAGCGCTTCTTTGGCGAACACACCGACGTCCGCGACTGTGACCTTTTCGTCGGCGTCGATGGCCACGGATACTTGGCTCAGTTGCTCGTTGAGCTTGTCGATTTCGAGCCGGCCCTGGAGCATCTCAGTGAGTTTCTGAATCTGTAGCTGCGTCTGCTCGTGCATGTTCTGATTGTCCGCCCCGGATATTTTGATGAGCTCGAGCAAATCGTCGTTGAGGTCCCTCGCCTGTTGCTCCGCGCTCACGTGGAAGTTCACCTGTAGGAGATCACTCGCCTGCTGAAGCCGCTTCTCCAAGTCCTTGAGCTGGCGAAGGTCTTCACGCGCGTGTCTCATCGCCGACATCGAAGATCGACCGGTGATGCGCGTCAAGACTGTCTCTGCTTCGCTCAGGACTTCCCGAAGAGTCGACAGGGCGTCCTGGTGCTTTTCCCACGTCCCCGAGTCGCGCATACGAACGAGCGTCTTCTCGAACGCTTGGACGCACGTCTTCACGCGGAGCGACGTCCGTTTATTCCATCGCGCGTTATCGCAGCACTCGCACACCTGTGCGATGAGTTGGAAGACGACGATGATGACGGACATGGCGTCTCGGTGAGGTGGGGGGAAAAACCCGCCCTTTCAGGTTATGGGATTTTTAGGTTTGCGATATGCCCCCGCGACACGCGCCCAAACAGATCGACGCCGGATCTCAGCCGCTCGTGCGAGGTAGAGGCTGGGTTTCGAGTATGTCGTCCGAGACGGTGCCTTCTCAGCGCACACCGATTTTCAG
>CAXBOF010000485.1:0-2490 GCA_963977205.1 uncultured Phycisphaera sp.
CTTGCGCATGTTCGACGACTGCACGAGATGCCCGGTGATCGCACCAACAACCGGGTACACACCAATCCACGCGTATTGATCAAGATTTGCCATCGGCGAATCACCCCATGACCAGAGCAGGTGGCTGAGGTAAACGGCACTCGCAACAGCAGATGCGAGCAACCCTCCTTTTAGCTCGAATGCCACGGCGCAGATCAGGATGGGTATGAGGAAGAGTCCTGCAAGCAGGATGTGAAGCCAGTGGAGCGCCGGCGAATGCGTATTGATCGCAAAGTGGGCAACGGTAATCCCGACAGTCCAAAAGGCTGCGCGTTGAATCTGCGATTTCTGGTGTGTCTGCATGCTGCCCCTTCGTTCGCGCGTTTCTGGCCGTCGTTTTGCTGGTAGATGGTGCCCAGCCGAACCGAGCTCGCCTCGACGCACAACGAGGGCATGAGATGCCCCGCTGTGCGTCGGTGCGCTTGGCATGGCCGGACAGGTGCAGCCCATTAGCTCTCCGCGTTGACTTCGAGCACGCGGTTCATCGTGCCGAACTCGTTGGGAGCGCAGCCCTCACAGCCGTTGTACGGGCGATCGCAACCGGCCTCACAGCACCACGCGCCGTCAACAACGAACTTGTACTCGTAGCGGCCCGGTGGGAGGTCAAGCTCGATCTCCCACCAACCCTGCTTGTCGCGCGTCATTGCGTGTGTGGTCGTGCTCCATTCGTTGAACGAGCCAGCGACAAATACTGCGCTCGCGTCAGGGGCAGCGAGTGTGATGCGTGAGACGGTGGTCTGGGTTGCTTGCTTGGGCATTGTCATGCTCCTTTCAGTAATGGTGTTAGTCGTCTTTGCTCTGGCCAGCCATGTCCACGGGGCGGGTCCCAGCGAGGGTTTGTCGTTGCTCGGCAGTTAGAATCTGGGCCGCCTCTCCCACCGCCCTGATAAACGCGAGACGCTTCTCGGCACGCTGCGCTTCGATGGCGCGGACCTCGGTCTCGATGCGCTTGATATCGGGGGTAGACGCGGCCGTCAGCGACCACAGCACTTCCTCGAGGCCTTCGATGCGACGGTCGAACTCCGACTGGGCGAGGAGGATTTCCTGCTTCTTTTCGTTCAGACGAGTTTTTTGTTCGAGCGTCAGGTCGATGTGCTCGTTGTGGTCGAGGAAGAAGCCGGTGGCACCGATGTGGTAGATGTGCGATGCGCCAGGAAAGCCCGGGAGGTCAGAGCGAACTTCCATCGCATCGCTGGTGCCCTTGACGTCCTTTGCCTTCGGGCCCATGCCCATCATGCTGCGCATGCCACCTATGGGCTTGGCATCGGAGGATCCCATCCCTCCCATGGCGGACATACCCATCTGACGCCCGCCACCCATGTTGGCCATACCACCCATTGCGTTCTGCTTCTCAGCGGCGTGCGCAGCAGTGCTATCCGAACTCGATGAAACTGGTCGGTGGCCGAGCTGCAGGGAGGCCTCAAGCTGGGCGACCTGAGCGCGGAGTGCTGCGAGCTCTTTCACGATGTTCGCGTTCCCGCTGACTTCCTGCGTTTCGTGTTTGGAGTGCTCGCCGTCCCCGTGATTCTGTGCGATGGCCGGGGTCGCGAACATGGTGGCCGCGAATAGCAGCGGTACAAGGAAGAGATTCTGTTTCCAAGAGGTTTTCATGATCCGGATCCTTTTCTGGGCTGAAACGCGCCGACCGTCTTCGTGGCACCTGGATGCCACGAAGACCCATTGCGGCACTAAAGATGCAAAGCATATCATCTTTGAAGGTTTAGGGCAAGCACAGACTTCGCTTGCCTGCGTGCTCACGCCTCCGATCGCCCATATCCTTCGAAGAAGATGCTGGACAAAGCGGCCTCGATGGTCTTGGAAGGTCTGGATGATTTCACGGCAGGTAGCAATGGCGGCGGTTTGCATGGGGCTCATCGGGCGCGATGGGACTGACGAGTGCATGCAGATTCCCGAGCTTGTTGAACTGACCGGTATCTCGCGGCCGACGCTTGGCAAAGTCGTCAATGCATTATCCCGAAAGAAACTCGTGAAGACCCAGCGTGGTGTCGGCGGCGGGGTGCGACTGATGCGTCCCGTGGAACAGGTCTCTCTGTACGACCTGTGCGTGGCCTTTGACGACCCGGTGATCGAGTGCCATTGCTCTTTCGGTTTCGGGCACTGCGCCGAACAGGGTCCATGCCCCCCGGGATGCCTCTGCGTCGCGCAGCACTCGAAGCAGTTGGAGTACCTCAGGAACACGAGCGTGCTTGACGTCGCGGAGACGATGTCCCCAAGGTTCAAGAAATCCGCTCGGCTAGCGAAGCGAACACGGTGCAAGCGTTGAGCCTGATCCCTGCTCAGGTCGCTTGGGAAAGCCTGCATAACGGATTCGGCTACTCCTCGCATCATGGCAGCAGATACTCCCATCCATAGACAAGCGAACCGCCGAAGTGGCCCGCTACTCCAACCAGAGCCGCAGACACCAGCAGCGCAGACGTGGCGAATCGGCTC
>CAXBOF010000486.1:0-2488 GCA_963977205.1 uncultured Phycisphaera sp.
CGAGCCATTCGGACCGTGGGACCGCACGGGCGAGCCTTACAACTATCCGGGTGAGCAGGTTGAGCTGCACCGCGTGCATTACGAGCGCGGCGAGCGATTGACGCCGGAGACGGCCGAGCTTGCCGAGCGCGTGCTGAAACAGATCGCCAGCGATCAGCGGTCGGACACGGTGCTCATCAAGCTGCCCCACTCGATGATCGAGCCGAAGGATGTCGCGCAGTACTGGCCCGAGCATCGCACCGCGTTCTTGATCCGCAACCCGCTTGCCCGGCTCAACAGCCTCTACACCCGCGGCTGGACCGACACGATCCGCGAGCCCTACGACATACAGACGCTCAAGCTTTTTTTGAATCGGTGCATGCACCAACCCGCGGAGCATCGGCTGACGTTCGACGAGTTCACCGAGACACCACGCAGGTTTTTCAGCAGGCTCTGGGATCTCTGGGGCGCTCAGTACAGCGACGAACAGATCGAGCTGGCGGTGCGCTACAAGGCCAACACCTACCACGAATCCTCGGGCGAGACCATCCAGGGACGCAACCCCCACCGCGTGCTCAGCGAGCACCGCGCGGATGTGCCGGCCGAGGCGGTGCGGGCGTATCTGGACGATCCCGTCATCGGGGCATTCCTGCACCGGATGGGCTGGGATACGTCTGCCGGTCGATACTTGTCGTCATGAGGCGTTTGATGCGACACAGGCGAATTTCAGCGTTGGCCAGTGCCCGTGGCGATTAGGCCCGCCGGGCGCGAGAGGCCGCCACATCTGCGGCCGCTGCGGGACGGGCTGAGACACTTATCTTGGATTGTGCAGAATACATAAATAGAACTCGCATGCTGTTGCCAGCGTACTGTCCATTATGAACACGCGTATACAGGCCGAGGAAGGGGCAACATCCCTCGGCCTCGCCACCGTTGCTGTAATCGTCTGGCTGGGCGCTTTGGGTGGTGTTATTCTTGTTTGCGACTACTTCACTGCGTTCAAGCCTCTGAAGTACGCCATCGCCGGCCTGTTTACGCTGATCCAAGTCGGCGTCTTTCTGTCGATTTGCAGGCCAACTCGGATGTTTGGTACGCGTCGACGCGAAACATTCATTATTGGGCTATCCGAACTTGTGATGATCGTGTCGGTGGTCGTGTTTGCCACTGGCTTGGGTCTGAGCCAGATCGAACCTGCGTGGTCCTGGCCCACGGTTGTGTTCGCGGCTTTGATTGCCCTGCATGCGTTGGCAATGCGGAAGATGGCCGTCGCGCTCCTTGCCAGTCGCAGGGTTTGGTACAGCCTGAGATGTCAGCGCTGCCTCTACGACCTCTCGGCGATCGAGTCCCCCACTTGCCCCGAATGCGGCAGGATCGTCACGCCGTTTGAAACGGATCCCAGCTGAGGTGCTCGTCGGCGACTTCGTCGAGCAGGTCGAGGTAGCGTTCGGTTTCGATCTCGGTGACGCCGAACTGTTCGAGGTGCGGGTTGACGAACTGCGTGTCGATGGCGATGAAGCCGCGCTGGGTGCAGTGCTGGATGAGTTTGACGAGACAGACTTTCGACGCGTCGGTGCCGCCACGCTCGGGGCGGCTGAACATGCTCTCGGCGCAGAAGACGCGGCCCATCGCAAGGCCATAGATCCCGCCGACGAGGTCGAGTTCGCCCGTGTCTTTCTCGTGCCAGGCTTCGATCGAGTGCGCCAGGCCCGCCTTGTGCAGCAGATTGAACGCCTGGATAATCCGGTCGTCGATCCACGTCTCGGTGGATGAACTGGGTGTTTCCTTGCGTGGCTCGGCGCATGCGTGGATGACACGGTCGAAGGCGGCGTCGCTCGTCAGGCGGAACGGCCCCTTGCGGAAGGTCCGCATGAGGCGGCGCGGGAAGTGGATGCCCGATTCGAGGCCGAGCCTTTCGGGGACGATCGGGAGCAAAGCCCGCTCGAACGGGCGGTACCAGCGGACGGGTTTGCCCAGCCGGGCGGCGTCTCTGCCCTCGGCCATCGGGAACGCCCCCTGCCGATAAGCGTCCAGAACCGCCTCAATGAGCTGCGTTTCGCCCGAGTCCATACCCCAGAGTACGAAAGCCGGTGCCCGAAAATCGCCCGATCCGGTACAATCTACCTAGAGAAGTGAAACGGGCCAGCCCGGCTTCCCAATCACTTCAGCGGCACAAGCGGCGGAGAAACTGACCATGGACAAAGAACTTATCGAACTCATCTTTGCCGGCGACAACATCATCTTCGTGACCGGCGGCACCATCGCCATCGTGGCGATCCTGTTCGGCGCGGTCAAGAGCATGGTCATCGCCAGCCACCGAGAAAAGTCCAGGCGCGAGATCGCGGCTTACATCGCCGAGGGCTCGATGACGCCCGAGCAGGGTGAGAAACTCATGAACGCCGGCCCCAAGAGCAAGTGCTAGGAGATCCAGAGATGCTGACCAGTATTCTTGCCGAGAACGCGCTGACCGATGCCCTCGCTGGGGAGATCAAGCTCATCATGGTTGTCGGGG
>CAXBOF010000487.1:0-2486 GCA_963977205.1 uncultured Phycisphaera sp.
TGGGCACCATGGCCTACATGAGCCCCGAGCAGGTCTCCGGCAAAACCGGCCAGATCGATACACGCTCTGATGTCTATGGACTCGGTGTAGTGCTCTACGAGCTCATGTCCTCCAAGCTGCCTCACAACATCGAAGGTCTCGGTCTCGTCGACTCGGCAGATGCCATCACCAACAAATCAGCGCCCAAGCTCTCGACATATGACACCCGCCTGCGGGGCGACATCGAAACAATCGCAGCCAAGGCTCTCGTCAAGGACAAAGAACACCGCTATCAGACGGCAGCGGCGCTGGCCGATGATGTGCGCCGATATCTCGCTGGTGAAACGATCTCCGCCAGACCGCCCAGCGCCGTGTACCAACTCAGCCGATTCGCCAAGAGAAACAAGCTGCTCGTCGGTGTGTCCGCCGGATTTGTCGTTGCAGTTGTTTCAGCAGTTGTCGGTACGTCGATTGGCCTGAATCGCGCAATCGCTCAAACAAACCTGGCAGAGGAGCGGCTTGCCGAGTCGCAGAAACAGACACAAATCGCGCAAGCGGTCATGGATTTCATGAACAACGACGTCTTCGCCGCCGTCGTTCCGAGCCACCAGGGTCACGAGGTCACGGTGCACGAGGCGCTCCTTGCCGCCTCTGCGAATCTCGATGACAAGTTCGCCGACCAGCCCGAAACGCTCGCCGCGATTTCAAACAACATGGGCAATATCTATTACGCCCTCGGTGACTATGAGCAGGCGGCTCCGCTCATCATGCAGGCAGTCGATCTCTTCAAGGAAACGCTCGGTGAACAGCACGAACTCACGCGGCTCGCTGAAAACGACCTGGGCACGTTCATGCGGGACGCGGGCCAATACGAGATCGCAGCCAAAGTGCTTGAGGATTTGCTCGGACGCAATACAGCAGACCTCGGTGCTCAAGATCCGAATACTCTCAACGCGCTGCTCTCGGTGATCCAGTTGTATTACCAAACGGGCCAGTACGAGAAAATGGGATCGATGCTCGATCGCTTTGAGAGAGATCGCCTCGGCGTGCTCGAAGATGACCACGCCTACGTCCTGCTCGGTCTCCAGAACCGTGCCATGCTCGCCGCGGAAATGGGTGATCTTGAAACCGCCGAGATCAATTACCGCCGAGCATACGAGGGTCGGCTGAAAGCCGAAGGTTCACAAGCAAATTCCACTCTGGTCGCCGAGCACAATCTCGCGACGATTCTCGAAGCTCTCGGGCGATACGAAGAAGCAGAGCCGCTCTACCGAAACGTGTACGATCTCTCCGTCAAATTATCCGGCCCGGACAACCCGGACATCCTCGTCACCGCCCACAATCTCGCATTCCTCAACTGGAGCATGGGCAAGACCGATGAGGCCGAGCCGATCTTCCGCGACACACTCGAGCGATGCATCAAGGTTTTCGGCGACGCTCATCCGGGCACGTTTACCTGCACGCGAAGTCTGTGCAACATGCTGAATGATCTCGGCCGAGCCGATGAAGCCGTCGAGATCCTGACCGAGCGGTACCGAGCCGCCCAAACCGCCGGCGTGCAGGACTCACCGCCCTATTTCGAGATGACCCAGAGCTTCGCTGTGGCGCTCGCAGCCCTCGATCGTCACGACGAAGCCAAGCCGAAGTTCGAAGAAGCACTCGGCGGATTCCGTGCAATGCTCCCCGCGGAGCACCCCCGCATCGGGAACACGCTCGCAGCCCTCGGCAAAAGCCAACTCAAAGCCGGCCATGTCGAAGATGCCGAGCCAAAGTTGCTCGAGGCATACGAAATTCTCTCCAATGCTGGCGAGTTAGATTCAACCCGCTCAACGGCCGGCCTTCTTGCCGAGATCTATCTAGCGCGTGCCGAGAACGAGAATGCCATGCTTTGGCGATCTCGGGCCGCTGAACTCACAGACCACGAGTAAATGGCCCCGCCCGGATTCGAACCGGGGACCGAGCGATTATGAGTCGCCTGCTCTAACCGCTGAGCTACAGGGCCGACGGGACGCAACGCGCCCACGGCGATCATTCGCTCTCCGCACCCGTCATGCCACCGATCTACTTGATGAACAGCAAGTCCCGGTAGCTGGGCATCGGCCAACTGTTGACAGGGGTCACGTCTTCGAGCAGGTCGCCAAGCTCACGCAGGTCGGCCATCGCCGGTCGGATCTCATCACGGAGGTGCGGGCCGGCCTCGAAAGCATCCTCGGGAATTTCGTCGACCCGGCTCGAAAGCCGGCGTATCGAATCGCGGAAGCGCTCAACCAATTCTGCGTATGTTTCCAGTTGTTCTCGGAGCCCGGGGCAGTCCACCCCCGCCCCCTCGGTCGCCGCGGCCGTCTCAGCGAGTTCTTTCTGATGGCTCAGAACCGCGGGCAGAATCATCTGCCTGGCGATCTGGAGCATCGTCGATGCCTCGATCCCGAGCGACGTCGCGTACTTCTCCATGAAAATCGTGGTGCGGCTCTCAAGCTCTGGCTGCGTGAGGACCTTGTACTTCTGAA
>CAXBOF010000488.1:0-2476 GCA_963977205.1 uncultured Phycisphaera sp.
GTTTGAATCCGGCGGCATGCGCCGGCTCCTGCTGGAGATGAAGCCCGACCGGCTTGAGGACCTGATCGCTGCCAACGCGCTGTTCAGGCCCGGGCCGATGGACCTGATCCCCGACTACAACATGCGCAAGCACGGCAACCAGCCCGTGCCCAAGGTCCACCCGATCGTCGATCATTTCACGCAAGAGACCTACGGCGTGATGGTGTACCAGGAACAGGTCATGCAGATCGTGCACGAGCTTGGCGGCATCCCGCTGCGCTCGGCGTACTCGCTCATCAAAGCAATCAGCAAGAAAAAAGAGAAGGTCATCGGCGCCAACCGGCCGCTGTTCGTCAAGGGCGCTGGCGAGAAGGGACTCGAAGAAAGCAAGGCCAACGAGCTCTTCGAACTGATCCTCAAGTTCGCGGGCTACGGCTTCAACAAATCGCACTCGACGGGCTACGCGATCGTGGCGTTCCAGACGGCGTACCTCAAGACGTTCTTCCCGGCGCACTACATGGCCGCGTTCCTGAGCTTCGAGAGCCAGGCGCAGAAAGCCAGCGACTGGATCCCGTATCTAGAGGACTGCAAACGCACGAAGTTCATCGATCCCAAGACGGGCGAGGTGATCAAGACGGGTGTCGAGGTGCGGCCGCCGAACGTGAACCTGTCCGAGGCGGACTTTGCGGTGGTGTACGAGGAAGAGGACGAGCGGACACCCTCGGGCGGTCACGTGCGGTTCGGGATGAAGGCGATCAAGGGGGCCGGCGCCAAGGCGATCGACGCGATCATCGCAGAGCGCGACAAGGACGGCGGGTACGACTCGTTGTTTGATTTCTGCGAGCGCGTCCCGCCGGGCTCGGTGAACAAGGCGACGATCGAGGCGCTGATCAAGAGCGGCGCGTTCGACGAGGTGCACAGCCGCGACGAGCGGGCGAGTCTGGTGGCGACGATCGATCAGGCAGTCAGCGCGGGTCAGAAGCTGGCGGCCGACAAGGCGGCGGGACAAGGGGCGCTCTTTGGCGCCCCAGAACCGGCTGAGAACCAGACAGCGGCTGCGGCGGTTCCGCTCGTCAAGGCGGAGGCGTGGAGCGAGTCGGAGACGCTGCGTCAGGAGAAGGACACGCTCGGGTTTTATGTGTCGAGCCACCCGCTCGAGCAATGGCGGGACTGGTCGGGCGTGTTTGCGCAGCTGCGGATGGCGGACCTTGCCGATGTGCCGCAGGACAAGCGCGTGATCGTGGCGGCCCTGGTGCAAAGCGTGCGCGCGATCGTGGTGCGCAACGGGCGCAGCGCGGGCCAGAAAATGGGCATCGTCACGCTCGAGGATCTGACGGGCACAGCCGACGCGGTGATGTTCGCCGATTGCTACGCCAAGTTCGGGCATCTGTTTGAGAGCGATGATCCGAAGTTCGTGATGGGGCGGATGGATCACAGCCGAGGCTCGCCGCAGATCATCGTGGATCGCATGGTGCCCATCGAGGGTCAGCCTCTTGAGAAGGGCAGGCTGCACCTGACGCTGCGGACCGAGAAGCTCAACGGCACGGGCATGAAGACGGTAGATGATCTGCATCGCTTCCTGACCGGCCGCGCGATTCAGCCCGGCGGTGTCAAGCCGGCCGGCGAGGTCGTGCCGGTGGTGCTCGAGTTCGAGACCGGCGGCCGGGCGATCACCGTGGTGCCCGAGCCGATGATGCGCATCGAACTGGGCCCCGATTTCGTGCGCGAAGCGGCCGGGGTCGTCGGCGCGGGGTGTGTTGCGCTTGTCGGCGGCAAGTCGATCGAGACCGAGGACAACTCAAAGCGAGGGTGGGGACGCGGGCGGCAGGGCTGATTTGAGCATCGGCTTGCCGAGTTCTCTTGGCATCGGGTTCGTCGGCAGACTCTCGGCCCGGTGCTTGCAGGCTTTCATCTGCTTGGCGAATGTCCCGACGAGGCGCAGATAGACGAGGAGTAACGCCAGTCCGGAGAGGGGCAGGGCGATGCCCGTGGCGAGCATGACACTCGATGAGATCGGTGACGGCCCCTGAGGGGCGAGCGCTGAAATCATGCTGATGAAGAAAATGACAATCGAGACAACGAAGATCCCGCCGAGCACGATGCCCGCGGTGCGCACGCGTCCGACGGTGCGGACGAGCTTGGCCGAGGGCATGCGCTCGCCAAGCTTACGGATGTAAGACGTGGCGATGAAAAAGAAGATGACGATGCAGACCATGTTGGCCAGGCTGGCGAGCGGGCCGACGATGGGGATGATCGTGGCGAGTTGGAGACAGAAGATCGCGATGGCCAGGCCTCGCGTGGCCCCGCGCTTGCGGTCGGTGGGCGCGGTATGCCCAAGAAGCGGGTCGGGCGTGGTGGCGCGGATCCAGCCGATGAGCTAGACGATCGCCGCCGCCAGGAGCATGGCGACGTAGAGAAAGAGCCCGAGCATCATGCCCGCCATCGGCCCCACGCCGCCGGCGGCGATGCCGAGAGATCCGGATGCAAACATGGCAGC
>CAXBOF010000489.1:0-2463 GCA_963977205.1 uncultured Phycisphaera sp.
GTGGGCGGATTGCAAATCGTGCGTGCATGACGGATCCCCGAATGGGCGAAAGCCCAAACGCCAGTGTACACGAAATTGGTGCCCATTCGTTGCACTGATTGAGTACACAAGTTTGACGCACAAAAAAACACCCGAGCAAAGGCCCGGGTGTTCTTTGTATACAGAGAATAACCTGATCGGTTGGTGTTTAGCCGAGTCCGATCATGTCGCCGATGATCGGGCCGTAGGCCACAACCAGGCCTGCGAACACGACCGACACGATCGAGATCAGCTTGATCAGGATGTTGAGCGACGGGCCCGAGGTGTCCTTGAACGGGTCGCCCACGGTGTCACCCACGACGGTGGCCTTGTGATCGTCCGAGCCCTTGCCGTAGACGATCTCGTTGCCGTGACCGGTCTTGACCATTTCCTCGGCCCGTGCCTTGATGGCGTCCTTGATCTGGGCGGGGACCTTGGCGCTGTTGCCCGTGCCGTTGACAACGTCGTTGGCCGTGATTTTGCCGTACGACTCGAGCAGCTTCTTGGCATTGTCCCACGCGCCGCCCGCGTTGGCCATGAAGACCGCCACAGCAAAGCCCGAGGTCAGGCCGCCGGCGAGCAGCCCCATCACGCCCGGCACGCTCAGCACCAGGCCGACGGCGATCGGGACCACGATCGCAAGGATCGCGGGCACAACCATTTCCTTCTGAGCGCCGGCCGTCGAGATGGCCACGCAGTTGGCGTAGTCCGGGTAGCTCTTGCCGTTCACGTCGACCTGCTTGGGCCAGCTCTCTGGGTTGGCAAGGTCTTCCTCGCTCATGCCGTTCTTGCGGTACGCATCACGCATGATCGCAAACTGACGACGGCACTCGTTCATCATCGCGTAGGCGGCGCGGCCCACGGCGTTCATGGTCATGGCGCAGAAGAGGAACGCAAGGAGCACACCGATGAAGATGCCGCCCAGAACGCGCGGGTTGGTGATCGAAACGTCGTAGAAGCCCATGACGTCGCCGACCGAGCCGTTGCGCGAGCTTGCGACCTCGAAGATGACCTCGTCACTGTGATCGCCGTGATCGATCGAATGGTGGATGGTGTAGCTCTTGGCTCTGTCTGCAGCGTGGGCATTGTGATCATGGTCACCATCGTGATCATGGCCGACCGGGTTCACGTCCATGAAGACGGTGCCCTTGGCGATGTCGTCGAGGTGGAACGCGCGGTGGTCGTCCTCGCGGATGGCACGATCCTTGATGAACATGCCGCCATCGACCCAGCTTCCGTGCGACTCGCCGTCGTGGGTGTGACCCGGGTTGACGATGGCGAACTTGCCGTGACCTTCGTAGACCGCGTGCAGGCTCTCGCCGGCGGGTGCGATGTACGAGGACTTCTCGATGTAGGTCTCGCTCTGCGTAGTGATCTGGGTCTGCACGACCTGGATGTACGCGGCAAAGAGAGCCAGAGCCGTCAGAGCGGCCGAGCCGATGGCAAAGCCCTTGCCCGTGGCGGCCGTGGTGTTGCCCAGCGAGTCGAGCATGTCGGTGCGCTCGCGGACGTGGGGGGGCTGACCGGTCATCTCGGCGTTGCCGCCCGCGTTGTCGGCGATCGGGCCGTACGCGTCGGTCGCCAGTGTGATGCCCAGCGTCGAGAGCATGCCGACAGCGGCGATGCCCACGCCGTAGAGACCCATCAGGTAGCTCTCGCTGCCGCCCGCAAACGCGAACGCCGCGATGATCGCAACGACCACAACAAGCAGTGAGGCCCAGGTCGACTTCATGCCCTCGGCGATGCCCGCAATAATCACGGTCGCCGGGCCGGTCAGAGCCTGCTCGGCGATGCGCTGCGTGGGGCGGTGCTCGTAGCTGGTGTAATACTCGGTCGCGTATGCGATGACGTTGCCCGCAACAAGACCCGTCAGGATCGAGAGGCCAAGCTTCCACCAACTCGTGCCTACACCCGCCAGCGCCTCGGCGGAAGTACCCTTACCAAAGAGTGCCCAGAGCAAGCCGAAGGCGGCGATTGCGACCAGGACCGAGGCGACATACACGCCCTTGTGCAGGCCCTTGAGCAGCTTGGCGAAGCTTGCGTTTTCCTCGGCCTTGACCGTGAAGATGCCCGCGATCGAGCAGAAGATGCCAACGCCAGCTAGCGCCAAGGGCGCGGCCGCCAGTGCGAACGCAAACTTGGTCGTCTGCTCGGCGGTGTCCAGTGACAGCGTGAAGGCCGCCGCAGCGCCCAGCGCAATCGTGGCAAGGATCGAGCCGTAGTACGACTCGTACAGGTCAGCGCCCATGCCAGCAACGTCACCGACGTTGTCACCCACGTTGTCGGCGATCGTCGCGGGGTTACGGGCGTCATCCTCGGGGATGCCCGCCTCGACCTTGCCAACAAGGTCAGCGCCGACGTCGGCGGCCTTGGTGTAGATGCCGCCGCCCACACGCGCGAAGAGCGCCTGCGTCGAAGCGCCCATGCCACAGGTCAGCATGATCG
>CAXBOF010000490.1:0-2461 GCA_963977205.1 uncultured Phycisphaera sp.
GGACAGCCACGACCCTTATGTACTTCGCAGCCGTTGAGGTCAGCCCTGAGAGCAACCCGCTTGCTCTGCAGGAGAGCGATCGCATCGCGCTGCCGAACATCGAGTGACGCATTTTCTCGGGCCTCAAAACGAGCCATGAATCATGGCTTGACTCGATGAGACCCGAGTCTATATTTGCCCTGCCAAAGGCCAATGGCTGGCGGTGATGGGGCGGTAGCTCAATTGGTTAGAGCATCGGACTGTCGATCCGAAGGTTGCGGGTTCGATTCCCGTCCGCCTCGTTTGTTCAAGCCCCTGCACTGCGGGGGCTTGTCAATTTTACAGCTCGATAGTGCTGCGCCCCGTTCTCGCGTTTGATCTCGAACGACTCGATAAAAAACCGGCTCCCTCCGAAGGGAAGCCGGCCTTGCGTACAACATGAACTCCGAATCGGAGTCTGATTAGCGGCGGCGACGCACAGCGCCGAGGCCGAGGCCGATACCGAGCAGTGTGGCTGCGCCCGGTGCGGGGATGACGCGGTATGAACCGAGAATCATCGCTGTCGAAAGGTCTGAGGCGTCATCGGCGGGGAAGTAGATGTTGCCCGAAGTGTTGCCGGCGAGCATGTCGGCGTACTCGGGAGCATCAAGTGCCCAGGTGCCCGAGCCTGTGAAGGCGAGCGACCCAGCGGTAAAGGTAACGGTCGTGTCGCTGGAGAAACTCCAGACATTCAGGCCGGTGTCGGTGCCGCCACCTGCACGGAACAGTGCCGGGGAACCATCTGACGGGTTCTCGGCGTTGGTCAGATCACCCGCGCCAGTCGATGATGTGCTCAGTGCACCACCAGCGGCGGAGTAGAAGTTCTCCATATAAATACCGGTCGTGTCGCTGCCGGACGTGGTGATAGCCGAGAGACCAGCCGTGGCCGTGATCGTGATCTGATTCGGTACGGACAGATCGATGAGCAGCAGGTCATCGGCCTGTGCACCGGTTGCAAAGAGCGCGAGCGTTGCGATCGCGCAGACTCTCCCCTGACGAGTATTTGCTGACATTGGATTTACCCCCTCGGCCCGTGAGAATGGGCCGAATGAAAGAACGAGAAGCCGGCCCGGCAACAATTGCGGCCGGCAGCTTCTGGGAATCTATCTCAATTCAGGGTTATTGCCATCAATCCAATGTGAGATTTGAGAGCCGCAGGTAAATTGGGCAAGCTCGTGCGGACTCCGAGGCCTCTTGCCGGCCATTGTTGGAGCAGATCTTTACGCCGCTCTACTTCTTTCTAAAGGGCTCACGGACGGGTTGGGCTGAGTCTGGGCTTCCCGCGACTTGTCGAGGGTTGCAGACAGGTCATCGAACTGACGGAACGTCGCCTTCAGGTCGGAGCCGACGATGAGCAGGTCGGATTCGAGCTCCGAGATCTGGCGCACCGTTGAGATGATCTCGGTGCCGATGGATTCGATGAGCGTGATCACAGAGGCGTCGTCACTCAGACGAGCGGATTCGATCTTGCCGCCAAGCTGGGCAAAGCGGAGTGTGAGCATTGCGCGTTTGACGTTGGTGATGTCGGACTCGAGGCGGCACAGATCCTGGATCAGGCCGGTGATCGTGGGACGCAGGCTGGCGCTGAGCTGCTTGATGCTGTACTGCAGGTCGCCGAGCATCGCGCCGACCTGCTGGCGGGGGTAGGTGCCGAGCAGTTCCTGCGACGTCGGCTGGGCGGCCCCCGAGGGCGTGCGAACCTTCCGGCTGAAGGCGAGCATTGTCTCGGCCTGGAGCCTTGTTGAAGCCAGGCGGAAGACAGCGCTGCCAAGCGAATGTGATGTGATCCCGATCTGAGTCTGGAGCGAGTCGGCTAGCGACTTGATCGTCTGTGTGGCCCAGATGCGAGGCAATCACGCTCAGGCAGCGACCGTGCTCACCGAGCCTCGTGGCTTCGAGCGAGACGTTAATCGAGGACATGCCCAGCGTGTCGGCTACGCGCATGATGCCCCGGGCGTTGTTGTCAAGACTGGTCTGCAGTGCAAGCAGAGAGCTGATCTGTTCGAATGACTTGCCCGCCACGGAGCAGGCGTGTTCGGCGTGGAGCACCGCCAGCGTGGCCGCGTCGGGCTTGTCCCGCATCACCTGGCTCGGCGAGAGCGCATTGAGTTCCCAGAGATTGCAGCGGTACGTCTTGTGGATCTCTTCATCACGAGAGCGCATCTCTTCCTCAAGAGCTTTGAACATAAATGCGTCGTAGCTCTCAAAGCCGTTCTCTTGCAGGAGCGTGCCCAGCAGCTTGCCGGAGGCCTCTATGCATTTGACGGTGGACTTGCCCTCCCCCGCGAGTTTGGTTTCCAGGGCCAGAAGCTGCTGGTAGATTGCGTGCGCAGTTTTGAAATAGGTGCTTGTTGGTTTGAGTCGGACGGAGAGATATCCGTCTTCCAGCGGCGTTGCGAGCGCAAAGACGTTGTAGTACGAGCCGTCGGATGCCATGTTCTTG